>JADHQX010000053.1 GCA_016777745.1 Candidatus Pelagibacterales bacterium | reverse complement strand
CCATACCCAATAAATATTCCATGGTCTCTTTTACTCCACTCTAAGTCTTTATTCTTAATAATACCTTCTTCCCTTTCTTTTTCAGAAATTCTTCTAACTTGAGAAGTTCCTGTTTTACCTGCAAATTGGTATTTTCCAGTAAGTCTTGATCGGTAAGAAGTTCCCCCCTGCTCGTTAGTTGCCACATTCATGCACTCTTTTAAAAATTCAAGGTGTGTTGATTTTGCTAAGTATTTTACATTTGTACTTTTATTTTTTAAATCATTAGCCTTATAGATAATTTTAGGAGTTATTTTTTTTCCACCGTTAACTAATTGAGCTGTAGCTAAAGATAGCTGTGCTGGTGTCGCTAAGAAATAACCCTGTCCAATTCCTGCAACTAAAGTCTCGCCAACCATCCAATTATACCCAAGCTCTCTTTTTTTCCACTCTTTGTTAGGAACTGTTCCCGATAACTCTTCAACAAAATCATTAAAAACTTTTTCTCCCAAACCAAAGCGCTTACAAACTTCAGCTATTTTATTAATGCCTATTTCTCTTGCTAGAGTGTAAAAATATACATCACAAGATCTTTGAATAGCTTCTTTCATATTCATTAAGCCATGCCCCTTCTTTTTCCAGCAGTGAAAAGACTTAATTCCTTTTTCAGTTGATGTATCTTTTATTTCATAGCTACCATCACAATTAATTTTCTTATTAGGATCGTAACCACTTTCTAACGCAGCAAGAGCTACTAGTGGTTTTATTGTTGAGCCCGGAGGGTAATGATTAGATATTGCTTTATTAATGAGGGGTTTATACAGACTACTTGTAAGAAAATTCCAATCATCATGTGATATGCCACTATAAAACTTGTTAGGGTCAAATGCTGGGGCTGAAGCAAGAGCCAAATATTCACCTGTATGAATATTAATTACAGTTATTGAACCACTTAATCCATCAAGTTGCTCATAGCAAAATTGTTGCAAACTACTATCAATAGTGAGTTGAATATCTTGGCCTTGTTTAGACTCAACTCTATTTAACTCTCTTATCTCTCTACCAAAAGCATTAATCTCAAGCCTCTTACTTCCTATTTGTCCTCTTAAATTTAAATTATTTGATTTTTCAACGCCAATTTTTCCTGATTTAGCATTAGCTAATTTAGAGAATGGATTATTATACGTTTCATTTTCACTTAAGCTTGAGACATAGCCTACGAGGTGCGCATTAGCTTCCTTGCCTGGGTAGTACCTTTTATAGCCAACACTTGGATATATCCCTTGAAGCCTATGTGCATTTGCATTCAATTTAGAAAATTCTTCCCAAGTTAAATCTTCTATTAGCTTTATGGGTTTAAATTTTGAGGATTTTTTTGCAGTTTCTAAAATTTTTCTTATGTTGATTTTTTTTTCTGGTAAAATTGTGTTAAAAGCAATCAAGGCTTCATGAATATTACCAGTTTCTTCAAGAACAACTAATGCCTGGTAATTTTCTGTATTTGTGGCAAGTATTTTTCCTGATATATCAATTATATTTCCTCTAAGAGGTGCTAATAATCTATGTGTAGTTCTATTGTCATCTGAAAGAAAACTATAGTCATCGTGTTTGTATATTTGTAGATAAGCAAGCCTTGCTCCAAGAACTGAAAAAAGACCTGCTTGAGCAATTGTTAAAAGAGCCATACGTCTATTAATCAACTTCTCTGTACTAGCTTTATCAAAAGAAGAAAAAATATTTTTATTTTTCATTATAAATCTCGATAGATATAAAAAATTTAACCACAGGATAAAAAATTATTAATATTAAAAAATATTTAATCAAAATATTTAATAATGACAAATTTACATTAAAGAATATGTATATGGTTAAATATTCTAATAATAATAAAGTTATAAGAGCTAATGCATAGATATAAAATCTTATATTTATATTTTCCAATTCACCAAAAAATTCTGACAATTGTTTCAAGAGTAAAAAAAATAAAAAAATTACTCCTGAATATCCAAATGGATAGCCAATCAATACATCTGAATAAATTCCCCAAGTAAATAAAGCTAGTGGATAATATGAAAATAGTATTGATTTGTTTCTAGTAAAAATTATTAAGCTAGCAACTAAAAGAAAGTCAAAATAATTATTAATTTTTAAAAATGCACTTATTGAAATTAAAAATAATATAGTTAAATGAAAAAAAAATTCTTTAAAATATTTATCTAAAAGAAAATTGTCCACTTTGTACTACTTAATTTCTTTCTCTAGTTTGTAATTAATAATTCTTACATGTGATAAATTATTAATGCGCTCAAATAAATCTATCTCAATATATTTATTTTTTTGATTTTTATTTGATACGGTGCCTATTGGAATATTTGATGGAAAAATTCCACCTTTTCCAGAAGTTGTGACTAGATCTCCTTCATTTAAAGATGATATATTTAACAAGTAATAAACTCTTGGTTTTTTAAGATTCTGTCCAATGAGTATGCCTTGAATTTCATTACTAGATACTGACACGGGAACTCTACTGCTAATGTCTGTCAACAATAAGCCTCTTGAAACTTCTTCTCCAACTTCAGAAATTCTACCAAGAAGGCCTTTTGAACTAACAATTGCATTATTTTCTTTTAGATTATCATTAGATCCAGCCTTAATAAGCACTGAAGAAAAATATCTATTTGATGAATCGGTAAATATTTCTGCTCCAATACTATCATGATCATCATCTTTGATGATATTTAGATCACTTTCATATATTTCTACTTGTTGTCTTAATACTGAAAGTTCTTGAAAAATATTGCTACTTAAAGCTTGTTGTTTTTTGTATTCGTCTAGTTCAGAGTAAAGACTATTAATCTCAATGATTGTTGTGATGCCATCATTTAATAATATTGCGGGTGAAGCTATTGTAGATGAGACTGTTAATATTAAATCCCTAATATTTGAACGAGCATCGGAGTAAATTCTTTTTGAAGAATCAATGTAGATTAATGATAGTGAAATAGCCCCAAGAACTATTGTAATTACAATAGTTCTTAGATAATTATCTTTGATAAATCCAAATGAATTATTTTCAAATGATCTCACTTAATTTAATAAGCGGAAGACAGTATTGGTTCGAAAGATCTTTCGCTCTCTAAAGCTTTTCCACTCCCTAACGCAACACAATTAAGAGCTTCATCAGCAATTGTTACTGGTAAACCTGTGGCGTCTCTAATTGCTTCATCCATTTTTTCTAGCAATGCTCCTCCTCCAGTAAGTACAATACCCATATCTACTAAATCAGCAGACAATTCGGGTGGTGTTTCTTCTAAAGCAGCTTTAACAGCATCTACAATATGCTGAATAGGTTCATGGAGTGCTTCTGCAACTTGTGTTTGAGTTAATTCAATTTCTTTTGGAACACCAGAAGCAAGGTCACGTCCTTTAATATCAATAGTTTTACCGTCACCAGTTTTTGGCGCTATAGCAATACCTACTTCTTTTTTAATTGTTTCGGCTGAAGTCTCACCAATTAATAAGTTATAACGCTTACGCATAAACTGAATTAAAGCAGTATCCATTGTGTCACCACCGATTCTAACTGACCTAGAATAAACAATCCCACCAAGAGATATAACGGCAATTTCAGTTGTACCACCACCTATATCGACTACCATTGATCCTTGCGGTTCATTAACTGGAAGTCCCGCTCCAATTGCAGCAGCCATCGGCTCTTCAATTAGTGATACTTTTCTAGCACCTGCAGCTAAAGCTGAATCATGGATTGCTCTTCTTTCAACTGGAGTTGATCCAGTTGGTACGCAAATAATAACTCTAGGATTTGCAAAAGTTCTTCTGTTGTGAACTTTTCTAATAAAATATTTGATCATTTCTTCAGTGATAACAAAGTCTGCAATAACCCCATCTTTCATTGGACGAATAGCTTGAATATGACCTGGTGTTTTACCAAGCATTTGCTTTGCTTCCATACCTACAGCTATTACCTTGCTCTTACCCATATTGTGAAGCACGGCCACAACAGAAGGTTCATTAAGTACTATACCTCGATTTCTTACATACACGAGTGTATTTGCTGTACCTAAATCAATAGCCATATCTGATGACCATAGTCCCATTAAATTATTAAACATTTGTGTCCTTTCACAATTAAAATTATCACTAAGATATACTGCTCATCTTAGCTGGAGAAGTTTTTTCTCGTTTTACTATTAGTTTATTTAAAGCGTTTATATACGCTTTAGCTGATGCAACAAGAGTATCAGTATCTGAACCTTGCCCAACAACTGTCTTACCATTTTCTGAAAGTCTAACTGAAACCTCAGCCTGCGCATCTGTTCCTTCAGTAACTGCATGAACTTGATAGAGTTGAAGCTTTCCTTTGTGGGGAACAAGATGAATTAATGCATTAAATATCGCATCTACTGGGCCGTCACCAGATGATTTTGTAAAGTGCTCATTCTTATCTATGATCAAGGTTACTTCAGCAGTTTGAGGTCCTTTTGTACCAGCTACCACACTTAGATCCTTCAAGCTTATAATGTCATTAACTCTAATAACTTGATCGTCAACAATAGCTACAATGTCTTCATCGTATAAATTCTTTTTTTTATCTGCCAAAGCTTTAAAGTTATTAAAAGACTCTTCAATTGCATTATCACCAATATCATCATAACCAAGTTCTATTAGCTTTTCTTTGAATGCATGTCGGCCTGAGTGTTTGCCCATAACAAGATTTGACTCTGACACACCAACACTTTCAGGTGTCATAATTTCATAAGTTTTTGAATTTTTTAACATGCCATCCTGATGAATTCCAGCTTCGTGAGCAAATGCATTCTTTCCAACTATTGCTTTATTATATTGAACTGGAAATCCTGTTACTGCTGATACTAATTTTGATGTTTTATTTAACAATTCAGTCTTTATGTTTGTTGTATATGGCATTAAATCATTTCGAGTTTTCATGGCCATTACAACTTCTTCTAAAGCTGCATTTCCAGCTCTTTCACCTAAGCCATTAATTGTGCATTCAATTTGTCTAGCACCAGCTGCTACACCAGCCAATGAATTGGCAACGGCCACACCAAGATCATTATGGCAATGTGTAGAAATTATTGCCTTATCAATATTTGGAACTGTATTGATAAGATGAGTAATTATATCAGAAAATTCTTCTGGGACAGAGTAGCCGACTGTATCGGGTATATTGATTGTTGTAGCACCACTCTTAATAGCGGCTTCAACTGTACGACACATAAAATCTCTATCAGTTCTTGTTCCATCTTCACAAGACCATTCAACGTCATCACATAGATTTCTAGCATATGAAACACTATCGATAACTTTTTCGTAAACTTGTTCCGCAGATAATTCTAACTTATGAGTCATATGTAATTCACTAGTAGATATAAATGTATGAATTCTTGGTTGTGCCGCATATTTTAGAGCGCTGTTAGCTGCATCAATATCAAATTTAGAAGCTCTACTTAATCCACAAACTTTTGAATTTTTGATAATTTTTGAAATTTCTGTAACAGCCTCTAAATCACCTTTTGAAGCCGCAGGAAAACCTGCTTCAATAATATCAACACCTAATGCTTCTAATGCGATTGCAATTTTTAATTTTTCTTCAATATTCATTGAAGCGCCTGGAGATTGCTCACCATCACGCAATGTTGTATCAAAGATTTTTATTTGGTTTTTGTTAGTCATCCTAAATTCCTATTTATAATATTTAATTAAATTGTGTTTAAATTAAGTATCCCCTGAAGTAGAAAATTATTTCACCCAGGGGCTGCTAAGCAGCTCAAATAAAGATAGAGATAAAAGAGCAGTAGACGCAAAAACGTCATACGCAACGTTTGCTTCAGTTAAGAAAAAATTGTTATTGCTCATAAACAATGTTTTAAAGTTATTTTAGATATTTATCAATAACTTACTGAGAGTATTTACTACAAAAATTTAGTAAATACCCCAAATATGAAAAAGAAAGATTAAAAGATTAGTTCTTTTCTTTATCTACAAGCTTATTCTTAGCGATCCATGGCATCATAGATCTTAAATTTTTACCAACTTCTTCAATTTGATGACCGTCTATTTTTGCTCTCATCGCGTAAAAATTCTTTGCTCCACTCTTGTATTCTTCAATCCATTCTCTAGTAAAGTCACCAGATTGAATCTTGTCTAATACGCCCTTCATTTTCTTTTTTGTATCTCCATCAACTACAACGGGTCCCGATACATATTCTCCATATTCAGCAGTATTGGATATTGAATAATTCATATTAGCAATTCCACCTTCGTAGATTAGATCCACAATAAGTTTAACTTCATGTAAACATTCAAAGTAGGCCATTTCAGGTGGGTAACCTGCTTCGGTTAAAGTTTCAAATCCATTCCTGATTAACTCAACTACTCCACCACATAAAACAGCCTGTTCACCAAATAAATCAGTTTCACATTCATCTTTAAAAGTAGTCTCAATAGTTCCAGCTTTTCCTCCTCCAATTGCAGAGGCATAAGAAAGAGCGATAGACAATGCTTCGCCTGATTTATCACTTTCAATAGCAACTAAACATGGAACACCGCCGCCTTTTTTATATTCCGAACGAACAGTGTGGCCTGGTCCTTTAGGCGCAATCATAAATACATCTAGATCATCACGAGGTTCAATTAATTTGAAATGTACGTTTAATCCGTGAGCAAAAGCTAGCGCACCACCAGTTTTTAATTTTTCTTCAATATGTTCTTTGTATACATCGGCTTGCAACTCATCTGGAACCAACATCATTATAACATCAGCCCATGCAGCAGCTGTTGATAGCTCCATTACATTAAAGCCTTCGGCAGCAGCTTTTTCAGCACTGCTCGAACCATCTCTTAAGCCTATCACTAGTTCACTTGCACCAGAGTCTTTTAAATTAAGTGCATGTGCATGTCCTTGACTACCATAACCAAATATTGCAATTTTTTTTGACTTAATTAAGTCTAAATTTGCATCTTTTTCATAATATACTTTCATAATTTTTTTCCTTTTTTATAGTTTCTCGCTACCACGAGCAATTGCAACAACACCTGTTCTTGAAACTTCAGATAATCCTAATGGAGTCATTAAGTCAATAAATGCATCAATTTTTACAGGCGATCCATTTAGTTCAAATACAAATGAATCATGGGTTGTGTCAATAACTTTCGCACGAAATGCATCTGATAATCTCAGAGATTCAACTCTTTTTTCACCAGTAGCAACAACTTTCACTAAAGCCATCTCTCTTTCAATACCTTGTTTATCTAATGTGATGTTTATTGCTTTTTTTACAGGTATTAGTTTTTGTAACTGAGCTATCATTTTATTAATTGTAATTTCATTTCCCAGCGTAACGAATGTAATTCTTGAAACATGCGATTCCATATCTACCTCTGCAACTGATAAACTATCAATATTGTAGCCTCTTCCTGAAATAAGACCTATTACTCTTGCTAAAACACCAGGCTCATTATCAACTAATACAGAAACAGTATGTTTACTTTCCATTATACTAAAACCTTTCCTTCATCAGATATTTCACTGTCCTCGTTTCCTTTACCAAGCAACATTTCGTTATGTGCTTTTCCCGATGGAATCATTGGATAAACATTTTCATTTTGATCTACAACACAATCAAATATAACTGGACCATTATAGTCAATCATTTCTTGTATACCTTTATCAAGTTCCGCAGGACTCTCTACTCTTATTCCTTTTGCACCATAAGCTTCTGCTAATTTTACAAAATCAGGAAGAGCATCCGTATAACTGTGTGAATACCTCTTATCATGTAACAGTTCCTGCCACTGACGAACCATACCCATATACTGATTATTGATTATAAAAATCTTAACTGGTAGTTGGTGCTGTATTGCAGTCGACATTTCCTGAATGCACATTAAAATCGATGCTTCACCAGCAATGTCGATTACCAATTTATC
>JADHQX010000052.1 GCA_016777745.1 Candidatus Pelagibacterales bacterium | reverse complement strand
GGAGTTTATCACGCTTTTGACCTCGCTGTTTCTCTACTCTACGAGCTACTACTTCTGGATCTACTGTGCGTCCACGCATTGCTTCGCTAAGTTTTGCTTTTTGTTCTGCTGTCATTGGCACACCTTTGTTCGCAGGTGTTTTGCCACGATTGGCTTCGCCTATCTTGCGACGAGTTTAATAAGATATGTGTATGGTTTCATACTATTATTTAGTTTGAGAGTGCAACTTCTACTATTTTTAGTCATAAAAAAACAGGGCCGAAGCCCTGTTTTTAGTGGTTTGAATTAAACCTACTGCTTATGAGAACGATAGGTTCTGTACAGCAATCTCGCCAACATAATCTCCGGCATTACCGAATGAAGATGCTACGTTTGTAAGCTCGATATAACCATAACGTGTCATGAATGATACGACTGGCTCGAATGTACTTGGATCCAAGACAACGCCTGAACTCATTAGTGGAACGTATGGGCAATAAAACGCTGGAGCGTCTGTTTCACTTGCACCTTTGTATCCAACAAGTACTGGAGTTGTATCAGCTGCATAACTATCGCAGAATACACGCATTGTGCCATTCAATGTACCTACAAACTTAGTGTTTGTTGGTGCGTCGAAGACGCCTTCTGTTGTGCGAGCAAAAGCTGAAGTTGTAGCTGACTGAAGCACTGTAAGTGCAGCAGGAGAAACAACAGCATAGTTGCCTGCGCCACGACGTGTACGCTGAGCGATCAAGTTAGCTGTTCTGTTGATTAGAACTGCAAGTGCTGCATGCTCGTCACCAACGTATGTTGCTGTACCTGATACAGTTGCTTGGTTGTATGTGAACTCAGTAGCTGCTAGTGAACGTAGAGAAAGTAGGATCTCTTGATCAATTTCAGCTGTGATTTCTTGTGCAAGTGCTGCCATGATTTCAGCTTCAACGTCAATACCATGCATGGCTTGTGCGTCTTGTGCTGCTTCAAATGTCCAGCGAGCTTGTAGCTTGCGTGTCTTTGCTTCAACAGCTTGCTTTAAGATCTGTACTGAAATTTGACGTCCGCCAACACCTTCCATGGCTGCTGTGTTACCTGCAGTATAAGCTGCCGCTGCCGCTCCAGTTGAACCGGAATATGCCTGGGCAATTTTGAATGGTGAAAGAGCTTCTTCACCAGCTACTGTTGATGTAGCTGCTGCTGAGTTGTCTGTCATTGTTTCAGCATAACGTACACGAAGTGTGTGAATTTGGCCAACTGGACCTGTCATTGGCTGAACACCAACCAACTCGTTAGCAATAACTGTTGGCATAACACGTCTGATAACTGGAAGAATAACACGGTTTAGTGTAGCAATGTTGCCTGAACCGGTTGCACCAGCTGTGGCATTCTCAGCCAAGTGTTTGCGAGTGTTTTCAAGTACAACACTCATTGTTGAGCGGCGAGCTCCGCCGAGGCCTTCTAGGAGGGCTTCTTTGGTCTCATCCCAACGGCTTTCTAGTAGTTCTTGTGACATTTCTGTCTCCTTTTTCTATATTTTAAAGCCCTGCTAGGCGTTTTAGTTCAACAACGTTATTGGTGTTGCTGGTTGCTTCGACGGCCTTTGCAGATTTATTACCAGTTGCTTCAACCAAGCTGTCAGCCTTTTTAGTGGCTTTTGCTTCGCTGAGTACTGCTGGCAAATATTTTTCGAATGCGTTCTTTAAACGGGATGTTTGAACGTTCTCGAGTAGATTTGTCATTACTGCTCTCTTCTCATCATTGAGAGGAGATAGAAGTTCGTCCAATGTAGCATCACGCTCATTGGCTTCACGAATGACTTTAATCTCGTGATCTTTACTCTCTACAAGTTTTTTAGCTTGTGTTTGAGCTTGGATGGCTTCCGCCAACTGCTTGTCTTTTTCAGCAATTAGTTCACTTAGTTTGCGTACTTCTGCATTCTCATTGAGATGAGTAGCACCAAACTCTGTGGCATATGCTTCAAAGATACGACGACCAAAATTGTTCTCACGAGCAATTTTAATGTCTTCTTGTAGTTGACTTAGTTCAGCCTTAAGATGTGTTGAAACAGTTGCTGACATCTTCTTAGCAGATTCTTTGATGAACTTGCTCTTCAGTGCCTCAAGTTGTCCACGTGCATCGCGAACAAGTCTTACCTTAGATTCAACTAGGTCTTTCTTGTCTGCTGCAAACTCCTTGATTTCTTCAGCCAAAGCACCTACAACAAAAGATTCCAGTTTCCCAAAACCTTCTACTTGTACTTTGCGGTCCTTGCGTAGTTCACGCAATTCTTCTGACAGCTTTGTAACCATAAAGTTGTTAAACTTGTTGGCGTTTTCTGTCATTGATTTTGCAAACTTTACACGGTCCTCTGCAAGTGCCTTTTTCTCCTCGTTAAGAGCAGAAAGTTCACTTGTCAGGCCTTCTGTTACCATTTTATCTAGGGCTTCTACCATCACAGTTTTATCATGCTCATAGCGTTGTGCAAACTCCTCACGAAGTTCTGCACGAACTGTCTCTTTGGCTTCACTTAGCTTTGCTTCCCATTGTTCGGCAATAGCTTGGCGAGTATCCTCATTGACAAGATCGCTATCCAGTAGTGGTTTAATAGCATCTAACATGCGATTCTCCTAAATCTTTAGGTCCTTGATAAGACGAGAAACCTCATCTTTCAAGTACTTTTGTATTTTGTCGTCTTTCCCAGACTCCCTAGCCATCTCAAGAATTTGGTGACCATATTTCATGTTCATTAATCCTTCATAGATTGCTTTAGGGTAAGCATTTGGAGCACTGGGTTGTGCGACCACATCGACAGTGACAATTTCAAAGTCACTGACATGTCCGTTATGCGGGTCCACGTTACCTGAACCGCGACTTGATACACCCAATCTTACACCTGATTGTAGCATGGTTTTAACCAGCTCGCCCATTGGCGTTGGAAGTATCTTTAGTTTTCCATAACCATTTGGACCATCCATCCACATGTTAGTAATCATGTGACATACACGGTCTAGGTTAATTTTAAGGTCATCTGGGTGATCTACTTCACCAAGAACACTGTTACCTTCTTTGATTTGCTCGTTAAGTGTCTTTACTGCGTTAGTAATTTCACTTACAGGATAAACTCGCTCATTGGCGTTTTTAACACCACCTTGTATGCAGATGCCTTCCATATAGAGTTCCTTACCGTCTTTGCCTTCAACAAGTTGAATTTGTGCGGTTTCAAAGGTAAGGTTTTCTCTAAGGTAAAGAGCCATACTCGGTTATCCCTTAATTAAGCTATTGGACTTTTGGTGTTCACACCAGAAGCTTGTGCTAGGTCCGGCTTAGGAGCAGGCTTTACATCAGGCTTTGTTGTGTTACCTTGGTCAGTTGACTTTGGTGTTGGACGGCCACTTTCAGCTGCTGTATCTGTTGATACTGGCTTTGCATCCATGCCTTTTGCACCGCTGTTAGCAGCAACTGGTGATTTACTTGAATCACTTGTTGTTACTGGCTTAGGAGCAGCAACTAGGTCAACGCCTTCTTCTAGGCTTTCAAATTGCTCTTCCATGTCAACGTCTACATCCATATCGTCGCCGGCCATGTCGTCAACATCAATGTCAACTTCTTCTTCACCATGCTCGTCTTCGATTTCGTCAGTGTTGTCATCAACCTGACCCATTAGATCTTCAAATTCTGCCATTAGTTCGTCTAGCTTGTCTTCAAGACCAACTACACGATCTTCTAGGTCTTCATCATCGTCGTCTGTGTCGACGTCGATCATTTCAATTTCTTCTTCTTCATCTTCAAAAGCAACGCCTTCTTCTTCGGCTTCTACTTCGTCGATAAGATCGTCAACTTGTGATCCACCAAGCTCTGACTCTTCGATAGACTCATCCATCTTGTCATCATACTCGATGTCTTTTTTAACTTCTTCGCCAGCTTTTTCAGCATGGTCATCTTTTTCAGCTTCTGACTCTTCTGCCATGATCTCTTCGTAAATGTCCTTAGACTTGTCTACTACGATTTCATGGAAAAGTGCTTCAGCTTTATCTTGTTCGTCATTGATGACGTATTCGATTAGTTGCTCAAACTTGTTCATAAATTTATACTCCTTGTATGGGCTCAGTGTAATATTTAACATAGATGTTAAAAACTATGTAGTTATAGTGGTAAAATGGGTAGAAAACGAAGAATTTATTGTGCTAAAGAAAAAATCTCTAACAAATTCTTACATTTGCGGCGGAGGTGGCGCAAATTGGGCTTGAATCTTTTTTAGCTCTTGTTCTTTTTCATAGTTGCGCATGTCATACATGCGGCGCAGCTTTGAAATCTGTTTAAGAGTTAGTTTTGTTTTACGCAGTTCGCCAAGCTGAGGAGTAGAATTATCATCCTCTAAATCCTGGTAGCCTTCTGGTGCTGCATTAAAAAATTCAAATAGTTTCATAATAATATTTATGCCGGTGGTGCTTCTGGTGCTGCTGGTGCTGCCATATCAACATTGACATCAACTTCGCCGCCGCTTTCGGCGCCTGCTTCTGCACTGACTGCATCGCCCATTTCAATATCGCCTTCGATATCACTTGGGCTAACGCCAACTGTACGCAAATCGCTGCCTTGCGGTTCTGATTCAATGGGCTGGGCAGTTTCTTCGCCCCACAACTCAGTGTTTTCTTGCAATTCATCGTCAGTTAGACCTAGATAACGCTTCATTAAAAAACGCTTGCTAAAGTAAGGAAGCTGTTCTAGCGCACCAAATGCTTGCATTCTAGTGGTATCAAGCTCTGCTTGACGATAGCTGGCAAAGTTTTGTGGTGGAGCAAATTTGATTGAGAATAACCCGTTATCAATGTTAAAGCCTCTCCAGCGCATAAACATTTTGAATTCGTCATCTAGCTTTTGGATAACCTGCTTTTGCAGTCTTTCACAATACTGATTGAATCTGTATTCTTGAATAAGTGCAGTGCCAACACGACCATCATTCATTGGTCGATCCGAATCGTCTGGGCCAGTAGGCAAGTAGCTGCTAGGAACACGCAGTCCTCTGCACATCTTGTTGTTGAAGTATTTTAAATCATCAATCTGTCCAAGATTCTCACCACCCGGAAGCGTTTCAACTTTTGATCCGCGGCCTTCAGCAGTTTGTGGGAAAAAGTAATCTTCGTTGATTGACAGCGGATTGTATGTGGTATCCATTGTGGTACCGGCTTGTCCGCCTTGCTGATTGGGAATACGTCTTTGATGCACTTCGTTTTTAACACGTTCCACAAACTGCATTGCAAGGTGCGAAGGCATGTTGCCTACATCAATGTAGAACACTCTGCGCTCTGGCGCACGTTGTACACGATAGATAAGGATTGAATCTTCTAGCAGTTCTTTTTGCTTGAACACTTTGAAGATCATCTCAAGCACACTTTGACTGAACGGCCAATAAAAGTCCAGGCCTTCACTAAGTCCTAGATGAATAACATTTTTAGCATCAATAACTGTTTCATTGATGGTATGCTCAAATCTGCTTTGTCCACCTGCTCGTGGTGTGTTTGGCATGGTATAGTTTGCACTGCCGTTTGCACCGCCTGAACCTGTGATCTGTCCGGCATTTGGATTTGATCCGTAGTCTGTGGTTTGCTTTGGGGCAATGCTGAGATTTTGAAAGTTGGGATTGATATCGCGGATAACATACTGCTCTGGACGCTTGCCTTCATTTTCATTTACAATAACACGCACAACTTTGGTCATGTCAACCCAGTACAGTTCAAATGTTTCTGGATCACGCACAAACACTTGATCGCCATACTTCAATGTATTGCGAAAGATGCGGAACATTCTTTGATCAAACTTGTTTAGCTTGGTCCACTGTTGTAGCTGTTTTCTAATAATTTCAATTTCGTTGTTTGTAGGAGTATCTGTGTACTCAACTTCAAACGGTGTGTTGTTGCTTTCATTGGTCTGTGTAGCAAACTCAGCAATAATATCCAAACAGGCATTGATTTCACTGTCACAATCCATATTTTCGTATTGATTGTAGCGTTCAATTCTGTTGGGATGTCCTGAATATACTTCAGGCAAGTGACTTTGGTAATTTTTAAAACCAAACTGTCCGCCTGATCCACCTGTGCCGTAGCTAGGACCGCGCTGTGTTTGTCCGCTAATGGGAGAAAGCTGGCCACCTTCGTTTCCCACTACTTTAAAATACTTTTTCCAAGACATATATTATTTTCCAATGCGCATTGCTGTTAACAAGAGTATTTATCGTTATCGATTCGCTGCTTGGAGTATTTTGGTATTGATGTCGTTGTTGCGACTCATGGCTGATACAAGTTGATCCAGTCTGTTAATACTGGCTTCCATTAGAGCATTGTTTGAGCTGCCTGCTGTATTTTCTGTGGGTTGCTCAGCTGTCTGTGTTTTTTCAGGTAAATTTGCTGACACTGCACTACCATAGTCAGCACTGTTATAACTGTTTGCAGGACCAGCTATGTTTGACATTTTTGTAAGTTGATCGTTTGGCATGACCATACCATCTTTTGGCATAGCTGCATCTAACATTTGTGACAGCTGATCATTTGGCATAACCATATTAGATCTTGTATTTGCTGCATCTGACATTTGTGACAGTTGATCGTTTGGCAAGATTGTGCCAGACATATTTGGCACAAATGCTTCAACACCTCTTTCACCAATTTTGTACAGTTTTCCAGCTTCAACTGGTCCGCCTACTGCTCTTTCGCCTCCAAATATACTGGTTAAGCCTCCAAATGCAGTACCAAGTGCAAGTCCAACGGCTGCGCCAATTGGACCGCCAAAAGCGGCGCCTAACGCTGCACCTCCTAATCCCATTGTTATTGCATCACCAGCAGCTTTTGACCAATCAATTTCATCTTTTCCGGTGGCAGCTTTGGTTGCGTCTGTTTCCAGTTTAGCAGCAATTTCTTCTGCACTCATGCCGGAAAAACTCAACATGTATTCAGTTGCTTTCATCATGCCTTCAGTAAACACTTCAATGCCTTTGGCTGCCAATGGCAATGTTGTTTGCAATGCAAGTGCATCTAGTGCTTGCGCACTTTTTAACATGCTCTCATTTGCATTAATCATTGCATTGGTTGTGCCGTCTGTGGTGGTTTTTAGATTTTCCTGTGCTGTTCCAAGACCTTTAATTTGTTCTGCTGTTAATGTGGTTCTCTGTCCCATTGCAAGCATGTCGCCTAACACATTGTCAAAAGCTGTTCCCAGTCCTGCAACTGCACCAATTGTTTGTGGTCCACCAATAGCAGCCGCTTGCCTTTTAACACCTTCTTGGATCATTGCAGTGGCTTCTTCTTGACTGATCTTGCCATTGCGCAACATGTCAACTGCTTGGGCACCCATTTCGCCTGCTGCTAATTGGAATTCTTGTGCAGCCTGTGTGCCCAAGTTGCCACTAAGTGCATCCTGCAAGCCTTTGCCAATATTAGGAGCCATCGAAGTAATAGCTGCTGTGGTGTTTTTCATTGCAGTGGCAGCATCTTCACCTAGTCTGCTTTGTACGTCAGCAACTGCGGCAGCCATACGCACATTGCGCATTTGCTCATCCATGGCTTTTTGTTGTTCATCAACACTTTTACCAGTGAGTCTGCTCAATGCTGTTAACTGTGTGATATAATTCTTTGATCCTTGTGCAAGATCTCTAGCACTCCTGCCTTCAATATTGCCTTGTCTTGCTTGTAGCGCAATATACTTGGTTGTAAGTTCATTTTGCTGTTCAGCACTAACACCCAATGCCAACAATCCGCGTCTAAACGGCTGCATTGCTTGGCTAGCATCAGCAAATCTCTTTACACCAGTTGCACTGTCACCAAACGCAAACGTTAACCCTTCGGCACCTTCGGCTGCAACTTTGCTAAATGTACTAAAACTCAATCCTGCTTGAACAGCCTGCTTACCAAGTCCAGACATGCCTTCTGCGCCAAGGGCACCAACTGCGCCGGCAGCTCTGTATGCTTGACTTGCACGTTCAAGTTCTGC
>JADHQX010000051.1 GCA_016777745.1 Candidatus Pelagibacterales bacterium | reverse complement strand
TTAATTCATTATTCTCATTAAAAATCATAACCGGAGCCATTGTACTCATAGGCCTTTTGCCAGGCTTAAATCTATTTCCAAGACTTACCCTTCTTCCTTCTTTTTCAACATCACCAGACCTATACGTTAAATTATTCATTTGATTGTTCATTAAAATACCAGTTCCAGGAATAGTTACTCCTGAGCCAAAAGAAGCTCCTAAGGTATAGGTATTTGAAACTGCATTACCTTCAGAGTCTATGATTGAGTAATGAGTAGTGTCTCTACTTTCATTAATGATATTTAAGGGCTTGATCGATGAGGTCTTTGTAGATTTTTTTAAACTAATGGTTTTAGCAAGCTCTTTTGTTCTTTTTTTTGATAGTAATTCTTTAACTGGAACATCATAGTGAAGAGGATCGCCCACTTCAGACGATCTGTTGTTGTGCCCTCTTCTAAGAGCTTCAGAAAATAAATGATAGGTCATTGCAGAATTACTTTCATATTTAGCTAAATCAAAGTAACTTAGGATATTTAGAGCTGTAAGAAGTGTTATACCGCCTCCAGATGGAGGACCTGCAGTAAAAACTTTGTTTCCCCTATATTCCGTTGAGATTGGTTGTCTAATGTAAGCTTTATATTCACTAAAATCCTCAATAGATAAAAGCCCATTATTATTTTTCATTGCTTGATCTATTTTTTTTGCTGTCACTCCTTTATAAAAACCGTCTTTACCATTCTCAGCAATTAATGAGATTGTTTGAGCAAGGTCAGGGAGCTTTAAAATAGAATTTTCTTTTATAGGTTTATTATTTTTAAAATAAATTCTTTTCGACTCAGGATCTTTTAAAAGCCTTGGGGTGCTTTCAATTGCTTTATAAAGATCATAAGAAACAACTATTCCTTCACTGGCTTGTTTAATAACAGGAGTTAAAACCTCTTTTAAAGTTAATTTGCCAAAACGTGAGTGGGCATCAAGCAGCCCAGCAACAGTACCTGGCAATGCTGAAGCTTTGTAACCCTCATCCAGAACATCAAATAAATCATAGTCAAAGTCTTTAGGAACAGTAACATATGGCTTACCAGTGTTATTAATGATATCAAATATATTTTCTAAGTTTGAATTCAATGGAGACTTGCTTCGATAATCTATATAAAAAATCTCATCACTTTCTTCTAAATAAACCAGCATGAAACCCCCTCCCCCAAGATTTCCTGCTCTAGGAAGAGTTACAGCCAAAGAGAATCCAACAGCAACCGCAGCATCGATAGCATTACCACCTTTGTTAAGAATTTCTAAGCCGATATCAGAAGAAAGATTATTTTGTGAAACAACCATTCCAGAATTACCAATAACAGGATGATATGGAGATTCGTAATCAATATAACTTCTTGAAGATAAGGTTGTGCTTAAAAAAAATAAAAAGACGTATTTAAATGATTTCATTAAAAAACCATTGGGGCAATGAAATAAGCAAATAATGTAACTACAAAGATACCAATGATGTTTAATAAAAATCCAGCCCTCATCATTGTTGCGATGGTAAATTTATTTGATCCATAAACAATAGCATTTGGAGGTGTTGCAACAGGTAGCATAAAAGCACAACTTGCTGCTAAACAGACCGGTATTGCTAAGGAAACAGGCAATACTCCAATAGCAATCGCCAGCCCTCCAAATACAGGCAGGAATGTTGTGGTTGTTGTTACATTACTTGTAATTTCCGTTAAGAAAATAATTAATGTGGCTATTGCTAAGATTAAAAATATTGGAGGTATTGTACTTAATATAATTAAGCTTTCTCCAATCCATATACCTAGACCGCTTGAACTTATTTGTGATGCAAGTGATAAGCCGCCGCCAAAAAGGATTAATAGACCCCAGGGTAGATCTTTTGACTTTTCCCACTCTAAAAGATCACCTCTTTTGCTTGCTGATGGTGTCATAAAAATAAGAATTGCAGCAATAATAGCTACACCAGCGTCTGTAAGGCCTGATAAAAAATCAATATTATTAAGAAGAGTTCTAAAGACCCATGCAAAGACAGCAAGGCCAAATATTATAGATATCCTTTTCTCATCTTTGGTTAATTTTCCCATTTTATTAAGGATATTTTGTAATTCTAATCTTGATTCTACAGATGCATCAAAATTAATTTTAAATACATACTTTGTTAAGAGTATCCATGCTCCAAAAAGAAGGATAGCTGAAAGAGGAACTGCCATAGTCATCCAGCTCAACATTGATATTTCAATTCCATATGCATCGAACATAAACGCACTAAAAACAATATTTGGAGCGGTGCCAATCAACGTTGACATACCCCCAATGGTTGCTGCATAGGCAATACCTAATAATAAAGCAGTATCAAAGTCTTTCTTTTGTTTGTCTGTTAAGCTAGGGATCGTATCAGCCATTACTGTACATACAGCTAAGCCTATTGGTAAAAGCATTAAGGTGGTGGATGTATTCATAACCCACATGCTTATTAACGCTGATACAAGCATAAATCCTCCAACCAACCTTGCGCCACTTGAACCAACAGCAAGAATCATCTTTAAAGCTATTCTCTTATGTAATCCTGAATTTTCTATACCTAAGGCTAAAATAAAGCCACCTAAAAATAAATAAATATTTTTATTTGCATAAGGAACTGCCGCACTTTCAAATGAGGTTATATCCATTAAAGGGAAAAGTGCTAATGGCAATAATGCTGTTACAGCAACAGGAATAGCTTCGGTTGCCCACCAAACAGCCATCAAAACAGCTATTGCTGCAACCTTCCAAGCGGCAGCATTAAGACCTTCAGGAGCTGGAATAAATAGCAAAATAAAAAATAATGCTAGACCAACTATAAATCCTTTTTTTTGATAGGCGGGCATAATGAATATATTAACTCTTTAATTAAAAAAAGGGAGCATAAAGCTCCCTTTTTAATAAAAGGTATCTTAAAAATCTACTCTTAAATCAAGGTAATAATTCCTACCCATATCAGAGTGAACGTCTGAGAAATAACCGTTATAGCCATCAGCTAAAGGAGCTCTTTCATCAGCAATATTTTTAACAACGAATTTAACTCTACCCTTGTTGCCACCTAATTCAACATTCTTAGATATTGATAGATCAGCGGTCGTCATAGAAGGTATTAGATACATAAATCCAGCTGAAGTCTCGCCTGAATCTGCAAGCTCACCAATTCTTAAAACAGATAAGGAGGCTCTATAATCTCCTTTTTTGTAGCTCACTTGAAGTCTATCTTTTTGTTCAACCGCGCCAACATCGGTTCCATTTATATCACCAAATCCTTTTGGGGATGCATAAGATGGAAGCTCGCCAGAAGCAACAGCTTCAGCAAGTGCGCTAAATTCGCCTGTTGGTGTTTGATAAAAAGTATCTGTAAAAGTTGAAACAAGACTTATTGAAAAGTCACCAATATTTGTTTCAAAATCATAGTAAATAGCAACATCAGTACCCTCAACTTCTCTTGTAGCAAGGTTCAAATACTCATCATTTACATAGTCAACTTTTCCTACAGGACAAAGCCCAAGATTAGTAAATAACGCAACTTCATCCTCATCAAGGTTTGAAGCATTATTTCTAATCACAGCTGGATTACCAGCACTACAATCAGATCCACCTCTAATTCTAGCTAAAAGATCAGCAACAACATGATTATTTCTTCCAAATAAAGCAATTGTATTTTCTTTTTCAATTGACCAAGTATCAACAGTAATTGTTAAGCCCTCAATACTTGGAGGTGTTAGAACAAAACCAAATGAAGAGTTAGTTGACTCTTCAGGTTTTAAATTTTCTGCACCTTGGGCATATCTTAATATAGTGTAGTTACCATCCAAATCACCCGAAGTTGGAACTGATAAGCCATTTTCTATACGAACATATTGATTTAACATGTCATTTCTTGAACCCGTTCTAGCAACCTCTTTTTGATTAACTTGAACAAGATTAGGAGCTCTAAATGCCGTTGAGGCAGATGCTCTTAATTTTAACCAATCATTTGCATCGTATCCTAATGCAATTTTTCCAACTGATGCAGCATCAGAATCAGAGAATTGTTCTATACGTTGAGCAAATTGAGCATTTAATTTATCTGTTAATGGAACCTGGAATTCTATAAATGCAGATCTTACTCTTTTATTACCAGTTGTATCACCTGTTGCACTAGATCCCATAACTGCTGATCTAAAAGGATAGGTGTTTGTCGTGCTTACACCAGAAAGCCTTATAGTTCCATCTAATAAAGGATCTCTATCATCGGTATAAGATTCTTTTCTATATTCAAAACCTACTAACATTCCAACCGGTCCTGCGGGAAGTTCAAATACCTCTGGGTTACTAATTTTATAGTCTATAGATGCAAGTCTTGAGGTGTCTTTCCTAAATACATCAGGCAAAATTGCAGCTGAGTTATTAGTTGCAGGATTTGGATCAAATATATTAAAAGCTCCGGATGATGGATCATTTAATGAAGCTTCGAATTTAGGAAAAGAAACTCTTCCGCTAGTTACGTCCATAGCTTTTGCTTTTGAAAATAAAACTGCAGTTTCCCATGACCAGTTAGACTGTGTGACGCCTCTAAACCCAAGAAGGAATCTGTAATCATCTTTATTGACTCTTGTGGTTCTTCCCATAGTTAACGGTCTCCAGCCATCTATTCGAACTGAACTAGTATTAGATGATATTCCAGAAGATTCAGGTAATTGAGAGAACCAATAATAATCCGCAGGTATATTAATTATTCCAGCAGTAAAACTACCATTGTTATCTTTTTTCACACTATCTGATTCATATCTACCAATTTCAGCAAACATTTCATTACCATTTTTCATCTCATGGTTAATAAAAATGAATAGATTTGTTCTTTGCATGTCGCCTCTATATTGTCTACCAGCCTCGGAAGGAGAGTAATAATAGTCAGTATCAGGAACTAAACATGAGCCCATTCCTGTATCTATTGCCCCTGAATTAGAGCACTCTGGTGATCCTGTTGGGAATAACTGTGATTCGCCAGAACTATCAGTCCAGCCATATTTGCCAGTAAAATCTATCTGAGGCATCCCGTATGTATATTGATTATTAAAAGAAGAGTCACCTGCCCATGGGGAATCTTCAGGTATTAATCTTCTATAATCTGCATTTGCCCACTTTTCATCTTCTGTTAAATCGATCTTTTCTCTATCTCTATGAGATAAAGAAACATTAATATTTGTTCTGCCTTCGTTTAGATAGGTACCATATTTAATATTAAGATCTGTATCATTTGCAGCAAAATGATCATAGCCATTAACCTTTGCAGATACTCTTAGACCTTCATAGTCTGTTTGAAGAACATTATTAATAACACCAGCAACAGCATCAGCACCATATATAGCTGAAGCTCCATCTTTTAAAACTTCGAGCCTTGAAAGTGCATTGGTTGGAATTAAGTTTGAGTTTACTGTCATAGTTGGGACAAAATCATCACCAATTAATTCAGTCTGATAGCCTGCATTATTTACCATTCTTCTTCCGTTTAGAAGGACTAAAGTATTACCTACACCCATACTTCTCAAATTGTAAGCTCCTACGTCTCCCCTTGCAGCGTTAACACCACCAGAAATCTGTTCAGCTTCATTAAAGAAATTTAAACCCTGTTCCACAAGGTTGTTAATCAATTCATCTCCATCACTAGTAGCAATAGCTTCAATATCGTCTGCGCTTAATATAGTTACAGGAAGAGCTCCGGTTATGGTAGCTCCTTTAATTTGTGAGCCAACTGTTACAACTTCTTCAACTGACTCATCCTGAGCAAAAGTATAAGTTGTTATAACTAATGGAAATATTAAGAATAATTTTTTAAACATGTTTAATCCCCTAAATAATTTGTAAACATTAGCCATTAATATATCATCAATATGCTATATGTCTATTTAATTTGTATTATTATATTAATATATACATAACCTGAGGTTATACATGTTATCGTCTAAACAAATTGAAATTTTTTATGAAGTCTACAAAAACTCATCTATGACTGCTGCTGCAAATAAGATGCAAATATCCCAGCCTTCTATAAGTAAAACTCTAGCAGCTGTTGAAAAAAATCTTGGGTTTAAGCTATTTTTGAGGAAAGGTAAGAAATTGATACCTACAAATGAAGCTGTAGAGCTATTCGAGCAAGCTTCGATAGTAACTAATCAGCTCAAAAACTTTAACTATATTGCTAATACATATAAATCAAGATCATTGGATTTTATTAACATTGGAACAACCCCAAGTCTTGCAGAGACTTTGGTCCCTAAAATAATTAAAAAATATAATCTAGTTAAACCAGATGCTAGATTTAATCTTATAAATCTAAATAGTATCGATCTTATTGAAGACAGGTATAAGCCTGATATAGATATAACCATTTGCTTTAATGCCAGATCACCTTCAAATTCTAAAAATATAATTATTAAAGAGGGTAAACATTTTTTAGTTTCGCCAAAAAAATATAACTTAAAAAAAGAAATTTATTTGAAAGATGTATTACATATTCCATATATTGAAATAACAAATCTTTTATCTCTATATTCTGAATCAAGTATTATGAATTATTTTATAAAAAATGAATTAAATATGAATTTCTATTTCAAATCAGATTCATATTCTGCAGCTCTTTCTATAATTAATGAAGGAATTGGGATATCTATTCTTGATGATAATACTATTTCTAAAGCAGATAAGAATCTTGTGAATATCTCGAATATTATTGACACAGAATTTAGATATCAGGTTAATGCAATCATAAAAAATGACATTGCAAGCACTTTATGTAATGATTTTTTTAATTATTTAAGTGAACATAGTCAATTAAGTCATTAATTCTTTTAATAACCTCATCTTTTTCAAATAAAAACAAGGTCATGCCAAGAGATGGTGAATTTGTAGATCCTGTAAGAGCTATCCGAATAGGTTGATTGACTTTAGGGACTGCGAGATCTTTTTCACTTCTATACTCTAAAAGAACTGCATCAAGTGATGACTCTGTCCATGTTTCTAAATTTGCAAGCCTGTCTTTGAGATCATCTAAAATCTCAACTGAATTACTAACAAATTTTTCAATAGCTTTTTGATTATAGGCTGAAATGTTTTGGTAGTAGCACATTAAATTAGATGCAACTCCTTCCAAAGTATTTGCAGAAGATCTCATTGAATCTATAAGCAATTCTGCCTTTGGATGATTTTCTACTTGAGCACCTTTGCTCTCAAGAAAAGGCTTTAAATGATCTATAAAGTCATTTAAGTCTAAATTTGACATATGTTGAGCATTTAAATAATCCAACTTTGTAATATCAAATATAGCTCCAGCTTTTTGAACCTCGGTTATCTCAAATTGTTTGATTAAATCATTAAGGTAGAATATCTCGTTTTCGCCTTTTGACCAGCCTAGTCTTGCTAATGTATTTAGTATTGCTGAATCAAGATAACCCGCCTCTTTATATTCTTCAAGACTTGTTGCAGCATGTCTTTTGGAAAGTCTTTTCTTGTCTGGTCCTAAAACCAATGGTAAGTGAGCATATTCAAGCTCTGGATATCCCAAAGCTTTTTGAATATGTATTTGCCTAGGAGTATTACTAATATGGTCCTCGCCCCTAATTACAGTAGTGACACCCTGCTCATAATCATCTACAACATTGCATAGATGATAGGTAGGGGTACCATCACTTCTTAAAATTATTAAATCATCAAGTTCAGAATTATTAAATACTATATCTCCCCTAACATAATCTTTTACAACAACCTCTCCGTCTAGGGGTGTTTTTAGTCTTAAAACAGTATTATCAGATTTTTTAAGATTTAAATTTCTACACTTTCCATCATATTGAGGTTTATGACCTTTTGATTGTTGTTCTGCTCGCATTTTATCCAGTCTTTCAACAGAACAATCACAATAGTATGCCTGATCTGAATCAATAATTTTTTGTGCAGCTGCTTTGTATATATCCCCTCTTAAAGATTGATTAATTGGCTCTTTATCAGGAGATAAACCAATTGAATT
>JADHQX010000050.1 GCA_016777745.1 Candidatus Pelagibacterales bacterium | reverse complement strand
ATTTTAAAGTTTCTGGAGCAAGTGATGTCAGAAGAGCTTCTATAGAATTTATTAAAATGAAAAATAGAATTACTAAACAAGTAGAGCAAAGATCCTTAATGCTTGCTGGTGTAGGTCATGATTTAAAGACACCTTTGACCAGAATGAGACTTCAAGCAGAAATATTAAATGATGAAAAAAGTAAAAATTCTTTAATAGATGAGATTAAGCATATGAATTTAATGCTTGATGAATATTTAAATTTTTCCAAAGAAAATAATTTTAAAGATGATATTAAAATTAATCCAATTGAATCAGTAATTAATATAAAAAATGACATTCACTTTAAGGATAAAGATATTGATTTAGAAATAGTAAGCGATGCATTCATTGAAGTGAATGCAAATATATTTAATAGATCTATTATAAATCTAATAAATAATTCATTGGAATACGCTAATAAAGTAAAAATTATTATAGAAACAACATCTGAGTTAACTAAGGTAGAGATTCATGATAATGGTGAAGGGATCCCAGAGGGTGAAATGGCCAATGTATTTAAGCCTTTTTATAGAATAGATAAAAGTAGAAATCAAAATTCTACTAACTCTGGCTTAGGTTTATCTACAACAAAAAATTTATTAAATTCAATCAATGGAACTATAGAGTTGGCAAATAGTGAAATTTTAGGTGGCTTAGAAGTAAGGATTATAATACCTAATTAGCTCTTGCTTAATGTTCCTGCCCTTTTTATTGCTTTAGAAACAGCAGTTTTAAATAATTTCTGTAAGTTATTATTTTTAGTAAATTCAGCTAGAGCTGCTTCAGTTGTTCCGCCTTTACTAGTAACACCGGCCCTTAAAGACTTAGGGCTATCTTGTGTTTTTAATAATAATAATAGTGACCCTAACATTGTTTGTATTACCATCTCTTCACTATTTTTGAGGCCATATTTTTTAGCTAAATCAGTCCAAATTTCAATAAGTAGGTATAGATAGGCAGGTCCACTTCCAAATAATGCTGTAAAAGTATCAATATGTTTCTCATTTTTTATTTCATCAACTTGTCCGACAAGATTTAATAGATGAGTAGCTTTATTTTTATTTGTCTTTGTTGTAGTTTTTGAAAAATATATTATTGAAGTACCAAATCCAACTGTAACAGGTGTATTGGTCATAGCTCTAGCAATATCTTTATTATTCCCTGAAAGTTTTTTTAAAGTCCCCATTGTTTTTCCCGCTACGATAGAGATAAGAATAGAATTTTTTGTTTTACTGTTAAAATCTTGGGTAAATAAACTATCTAGCTGATTAGGTTTTATTGCAATTAAAGTAATAGAGATTTTTGTTTTTATATTCAATTCATCAATTGATTTAAAAAGGTTAATTTTTTTAGCTTTGCTAATTTTCTTAAGTTTTAAAGTTGGTTTTTTTTCAATGATATTAATTTGCTTAGGACTGATTTTATTATCAAGTAATGCTGATATAAAAGCAAAACCCATATTGCCCGCACCAACTATTAGTATGGTATCTTTTTTAAGAATCATTTTTTTTTAAATTATTTAAATTTTTTTTTCTTTCATCTCGAAATGAGCAATGGGTTTTAACTTCAGACTTAATTATTTCAACTACCTCAAAAGATCCAACTATTGCTTTAGATAATAGCTTTAAGAATAGGTTCTCAGTTTGCATTTCAAATGGTATAATATTCAAATTAATTTTTAATTATAATGCTTTCTATTACATTTCCAACAGTTAGTCCTATTTTGTTTGAGTTCGGACCCATAGCAGTAAGATGGTACTCGCTTGCGTATATTTTTGGATTTATTTTTGCTTGGAGATATATTCAGTATTTAACCCATCAAAAAGCTTTTTTATCTAAAAAACATAATATCAATACAAAAGATGTGGATGATCTAATTTTTTATGGAATCATTGGTCTTATACTTGGTGCTAGGTTCGGGTATGTATTATTTTATAACTTAAACTACTATATAAACGATCCAACAAAAGTATTCTATGTTTGGGAAGGTGGCCTATCCTTTCATGGTGGCCTTCTTGGAATTATCGTTACGGTATATCTATTTTCTAAAAGTAAACATTTTAGCTTTTTAACCCTTACAGATTTAATTTGTGCTTCGGCCCCAGTTGGGATTTTTCTTGGCAGAATATCTAACTTTATTAATGCAGAGCTGTATGGGCGGCCAACTGAAGTATTTATAGGCATTGTATTTCCAAACACTGAGGGGCTACACAGACACCCTAGTCAAATCTATGAGGCATTATTAGAGGGATTAGTAGTGTTTATTATTTTAAATATTATGATTCACAAATATAAAAAGTTAAATCAAACAGGATTTATATCTGGAATGTTCTTAGTCCTGTATAGTCTATTTAGATTTTTAATTGAATTTACACGAGAACCGGACATTCAAGTAGGTTATATTCTAAATTATATGACCATGGGAATGATCTTATCGGTGCCAATGTTTATTTTTGGTATAATATTTATTTACTACTCAAAGAAGAATGTCCATCAAAAATAAGATATTAGATGTTATTGAAAGAAAAACTTTCATTTCATTGGAAGAATTCATGCACATCTCTTTACATGATAAAGAATTTGGTTACTACAAAAACAGTAAGCCATTAGGTACCAATGGAGACTTTGTTACAAGCCCAGAAATATCTCAGCTCTATGGTGAGATGGTTGGATTATGGTTGGGCCAGTTAATAATTACAAACAATATTAAGAACTTTAATTTAGTGGAGCTTGGACCAGGAAATGGAACATTAATATCCGATATTTTAAGAGTTTTAAAAAAAATATTTAAAGATACCTCGTTTATTGAAATACATTTTGTCGAAAATAATGTTCATTTTATTAAAAAATTAAATATAGATTTTCCCAATGCTATTATTCACTCAGATATAAAAACAATACCAGATGATTTCTCTATATTCATTGCTAATGAATTTTTTGATGCTTTGCCTGTAATGCAGATAAAAAAAGACGATAAAAAATTTAAGAAACTAGTAATAAAAAAGGATGAAAATGGTGAACTTAAAGAAGAGTTTATATTATTTAAAAATGATTCAGCATACAAATATTTAGAAAATCTTGAACTAAAAAATGGAGATATTTATGAAATATCAAATGAAACTGATAGTATAATAGAACTAATTGCCAAAAAAATTAAAGTGTTTGGAGGCTTTGTACTTTTTGCAGACTATGGATATTCTCAATTAAAATTGAAAAGTACTCTTTCATCAATGAAAAATAATAAAACCACTAACTTTTTAGATAACTTAGGTGAGCAAGATTTAACTGCACATGTTAACTTTATGAAAATTAATGAAATCTTTAAAGATAATAGAATTAAAAATTTAAAAACTGTTAAGCAATCTGAATTCTTAAAGGAATTAGGAATAGAATTGCGAGCTTCAAAATTAATTGAATCTAATCCTGTAAAAGAAAAAGAAATATTATTAGGTTTAAATAGGCTTATTGGCTTAGATGAAATGGGTTCTTTATTTAAAATAATTTATTCCGATTATAAATAAAAATGTTTTTTGCAGATAATTTAAAAGAAGTAGATCATTGTTTTTTTTCTCGCCTTGGTGGAGTATCTAACAAAAAGTATTATTCATTAAATTGTGGCTTAGGTTCAATGGATATGAAGAAAGATATTATTAAAAATCGAAAAATAGTTGCTAAATATTTTGAACTTAATTCTACCCAACTGTTAACACTTCATCAAACCCACTCAAATAAAGTGAAAATTATAGATGTTTATAATTCAGATGAAATATACTGTTATGATGGCGTAGTAACTAAGCAAAAGAACGTGATCCTTGGAATTCTTACTGCAGACTGTGCACCTATATTATTTTATGATAAAAAAAAGATGATAGCTGGTGCATGTCATGCTGGCTGGAAGGGCGCATTCTCAGGAATAATTGATAACACGCTAAGTGCAATGAAAAAGCTTGGTAGCAATTATTCAGACATTAAATGTTGTATAGGACCCTGTATAGGAGAAGAATCATATGAAGTAAGAAATGATTTTTATAACTCTATCACTTCTAATGATGCTAAAAATAGATCATTCTTCAATAAAATTTCATCAAATAAATTTAATTTTAAGCTTAGTGAATTTATTACTCACAAACTAAATGTTAGAGGTATTGGTGATATTTCTTCAATAAAACTAGATACCTGTGCAAGAGATGAGCTTTTTTTCAGCTATAGAAGATCTGTCCATAAAAAAGAAGATGATTATGGTAGAATGATATCTACAATTGTTATAAAAGATTTATAATATCAGCTACTAATTATGAAAATTATTACCGGAACTAGTAATATACCATTAGCCAAAGAAGTTGCTGAATATATCAATATACCTCTAGCAAACGCTGCAATTAAGCGTTTTGCAGATGATGAAGTTTTTGTAGAAATTAAAGAAAATATTAGAGGTGAAGATGTATTCATTATTTGTTCAACCTCTCACCCTGCAAATGATAATCTTGTAGAATTGCTAGTGACAATAGACGCTCTAAAAAGAGCCTCAGCTAAAAGAATTACTGCTGTAATGCCTTATTATGGTTATGCTAGACAAGACCGTAAAGCAGGACCAAGAACTCCTATTTCTGCTAAATTAGTTGCCAATCTAATTACTACTGCTGGGGCTGATAGAGTTTTAACTATTGATTTACACGCAGAACAAATACAAGGTTTCTTCGATATACCTACTGATAACCTTTTTGCAGGCCCTGTGTTTGCAAAAGACATTAATAAGAAATTTGATTCCGATAACCTGGTTGCTGTATCACCTGATGTTGGTGGTGTGGTTAGGACTAGGGGTATTGCAAATAAATTAGGTGCTTCCATTGCCATAATTGATAAGAGAAGATCGAAACCTGGTGAAAGTGAAGTGATGAATATTGTTGGAGATGTTGCTGGTAAAGATTGTATTATATTAGATGATATTATTGATTCAGCAGGCACTATTTGTAATGCCGCAAATAAGCTTATAGAGGATGGTGCAAAATCAGTTGCAGCTTATATAACTCACGGGGTACTTACTGGAAAAGCGCTTGAAAGAGTTGAAAAATCTAGCCTTTCAGAACTAGTAATTACAAACTCTATCAATATTGGCTCTAAAACTTCAGAAACTAGTAAATTAAAGGTAGTTTCAATAGCTCCTTTACTTGGAGAAGCAATTAAACGAATATCTGAAGAAAGCTCTGTCTCAAGCCTGTTTGAGTTTTAATTTAATCCACTTGCTATCTTCTAAATTTTGATTTAATACCTCATAAAGTTATGGCAAAAGAAAATAAATTAAGCATTGAAATAAGAGATTCGACAGGAAAGTCAGCAGTAAAAAAAATAATTGCAGCTGGTAAAATTCCATCTGTTTTATATGGCCTTAAAGAAAAGCCTCTAACAATAAGTATTAATCGAATGACAGTTCAAAAAGAATTAAAAGCCGGTGGATTCTTAACAAAAATATTTTCTCTAGATATGGATGGAAAAGTTAGTTTGGCAATTCCAAGAGATGTTCAATTTCATCCGATATCAGATTTACCAGTTCATGTTGATTTCTTAAGACTTGGTGCCGATTCAAAAGTTCTAGTTGATATACCTACTATATTCATAAACCATGAATTGTCTCCTGGTTTGAAAAAAGGTGGTGTACTTAATATTGTTAGAAGAACTGTTCAGATTAATTGCCCAGCAAATAATATTCCTGAAGAAATAGTATTTGATCTTGAAGGTCTAGAAATTGGTGATGCAATTCATATTTCAGCAACTAAACTTCCTGAAGGTGCAGAACCAACAATTACTGATCGTGATTTCACTATTGGTACTGTAGCAGCTCCAACAGTTGTTAAAGAACCAGAAGCAGCGGCCGAAGGTGAAGCAGCAGACGGTGAAGCAGCAGACGGTGAAGCAGCTAAGACTGAAGAATCTTCAGAAGATAAAAAAGATTAATTTTTTAAAGCGATAAATCACTTCTTTTTATCCTCTATCTTACTTATAATTAATATATGTTCGCATTAATTGGCCTTGGTAATCCTGGTGACAAATATTCCATGACAAGACATAATATTGGATATTTAGCTCTAGAAGAAATAATCAAATCTTTTGAACATACTGAAAGTCAGAGTAAATATGGCGGTCAATTGTGGACTGGTAAAATTAATAGCAGTAAGGCTGTAGCCTTTAAATCAAATGATTACATGAATGACTCTGGTAAAGCAGTAAGCAAGCTTGTTTCATTCTATAAATTTAAGCCAGAAAATATATACGTAATACATGACGATTTAGATCTAGATTTTGGAAAAGTAAGAATTAAGTTTGCAGGAAGTGCTGCGGGACACAATGGATTAAGATCAATTGATGAGCGAATAGGTAAAAATTACTTTAGAATTAGAATAGGAATAGGACATCCAGGTGATAAGGATAAGGTTTTAAAGTATGTTCTAAATGACTTTAAGAAAAAAGAAATTGAAGTAATGAATCAAATATGTATAAACATTTCTACTAATATGGAATATCTAATTAACCAAGAACATTCTTCATTTTTGAATAAAGTAAAGATTATATAATGGGCTTTAAGTGTGGGATTGTTGGTCTTCCAAACGTAGGTAAATCTACCTTATTTAACGCACTAACGAAAAAAATTTCTGCTGAAGCTGCTAATTACCCTTTTTGTACAATTGAACCAAATGAAGGAACTGTTGCTGTACCGGACGATAGGATTTATAAGCTTTCTAAAATAGCTAATTCAAAAAAGATTATCCCTGCCCCTCTTACTTTTTTTGATATTGCTGGACTAGTCAAGGGGGCATCCAAAGGTGAGGGTTTAGGAAATAAATTTCTATCTCATATTCGCGAGGTTGACGCAATAATTCACGTTGTGCGTTGTTTTGAGGATGACAATATAACTCATGTTAATAATAAGATCGATCCAGTTGATGATGTTGAAACTATTAATACAGAGTTGATACTTGCTGATTTAGAAATGATTGAAAAATTAATTGGTAACCTAGAAAAATTACAAAAAAAAGGTGATAAGGATGCAAGTAAGAAAATTGTAATTGCCAATAAAATCTTGGATCACTTAAGTCAAGGTAAGCCTGCTCGATCTATTGATAATATTCATGAACAAGAAGATGAAATTAAAGAATTTAATTTAATTTCAATCAAACCAATTATCTACGTATGTAATGTTGATGAGAGTTCAATTATATCAGGTAATAATTTAACTGCTGCATTGTCAGATGAAGTAAAAGATGGAAAAATTATTATTATTTCAGCTGAAATAGAATCTCAAATTTCATTGCTTGATGAGTCAGAACAAACAGAATTTTTAGATTCTTTAAACCTTGATAATTCTGGTTTAAATAAAATAATTAGTAGTGGCTACTCAATACTAAATTTAGTAACATATTTCACTGTAGGGCCAGAAGAGGCTCGAGCTTGGACTATTAAAGTAAATACACTAGCTCCGGATGCTGCAGGTAAGATTCATACAGACTTTAAAAAAGGCTTTATAAGAGCAGAAACAGTATCTTATAATGATTTTATTGAATGCAATGGAGAAAGTAAGGCAAGAGAATTAGGTAAACTTAGAAGTGAAGGAAAAGAATATAATGTGCAAGATGGAGACGTAATGCATTTTTTATTCAATAATTAAAATTATGGATCACAAACTTATATTTCCAACTTATGAAGAAATGCATGACAAAGCTGTTAAGCTTGCTCATCTTCTTAAAGAAAAAAATGTGAATTTTGATAAAATGGTTGTGGTTTCAAGAGGAGGATTTGTTCCTGCTTCTGTTGTAGCATATACTCTTGGTATTCAAGATGTCGATATCGTATCAATTCAAAGCTATATTCATCGTGAAGTTGATAAGGCTATTGTCCACCGTGCACCAAAAACTGATGAAGTGGTACTAGTGATAGATGATATTGTTGATCAAGGCGGGACTGCAAGAGCGCTTGCTGAATACATGCCTAACATGCATTTGGCTGTTATCTATGCAAAACCTAGGGGCTTGCCGTTGGCTGGAACTTATGTAGAAGAAATTACCCAAGAAACCTGGCCTGTCTTTCCTTGGGACGAAGAAGACAAGAAAAATCACTAGTTAAATTAAATTCCTATACGGGAGAACAATAAATACCTCCCCTATTTATATTTTAAATAGGAGAAGTAATTTTAGTTACTTATTTAGACTATGTAGTAAAGCAGCGAGAGTGCACCAATTACTATTGAACCAGCATTTAAATCACTAGCTCTTCCACT
>JADHQX010000049.1 GCA_016777745.1 Candidatus Pelagibacterales bacterium | reverse complement strand
AATGGGTTATGTACCATTTGATGGAACTTTAAATGCTAATGGATTTCCAAAAGGGGAAATTGGCAAGAAGTTTAAAGTTCACCTACCAGACATGTACGCAGATACTCCAGGAGTCCCTGTAGATGCAGTCACAGTAGAAATACCCTTCACTGAATCTCATAATGCAAATACTAGAGAAACAGTAAAAGGCTAATAAAAAAATATACCTCAAGTGAAGTTTTTCTTCACTTGGGGTTTCTTTTTTATAATTAAGATTTAAATACCAGTCATGTCAAAATCTATCGTATACACACCAAGAATTAGAAAATCTCCTTTTTATGAAGGAACACTTAAAGCGGGAGTAACTTCTTTTACAGTTTATAATCATATGTTTATGCCAACTATGTATAAATCAAATGAAGAAGATTATAAGTCACTAGTTGAAGATGTAAGTATCTGGGACGTGGCTGCTGAAAGACAAGTGCAAATTGAAGGTGAGGACGCTGCTGAGTTTGTTCAATATTTAACTCCAAGAAATTTATCTACGTTTAAAGATGGTTTTTGTAGGTACTGTTTATTAACCGATGAAAATGGAGGCATAGTAAATGACCCTCTAGTTCTAAAGTTTAGCAAGAATAAATACTGGTTAAGTATTGCAGATACAGATGTTTTACTGTGGTGCAAAGCTATAGCGCTACATAGCAAATTTAGAGTTACTGTAACAGAGCCAGAGGCATGTCCACTTGCGCTTCAAGGACCAAAATCATTTGATATGATGAGAGAAATTAGCGAAGACAATGAAGCCATTATGAACCTGAAGTATTATCAATTTGTAGAAACAGAGCTATTTAATATACCTGTAGTTGTAGCTAGAAGTGGTTGGAGCAATCAGAATGGTTATGAGATCTATATTAAATTTGCAGCTGACGGCAACCCATTGTGGGACAAACTAATGGAAGCTGGGCAGTCTTATAATATTGCTCCTGGTTCTCCTAATCAAATTGATAGAATGGAAGCTGGTATGATTTCACATTTAGGGGATACAACTCTTGAAGACAATCCTTTAGAATTAAATTTACCAAAGTTTTGTGACCTTGATCAAGAAGCTGATTTTATTGGTAAGGATGCATTAAAAAAAATTCGTGATAACGGTATAGAAAAGCAATTCACAGGATTTAAAATTTCTGGAAAAAATATTGGCTATAATTTAAGAAGAATGCCGTTGATTGATGGGAATAATATTAATCAAGGTTTCATATCTAGCTGTATATACAGCCCAACTTTTGGATGTAATATAGGCATTGGATTTGTGAAAATTGATAAAATTTCTTCAACTGAAATCTTTAAAGCAGTTGTAGATGATGAAGAAAGAGATATTGAAATTGTTGCGTTGCCATTTAGCTCACGTCTTGAAAAAATGAAGTAATGCAATCTGTAAAGTCTAATTTTAATAAACTACTTTATCTTGCTATTATAATTACTGCTATTATTGCTGGATGGGGCCTGTCTCAAATATTTTCTAATTCTAGCGTTTCATCTAATCAAATTAATATGACTTTTGAGCTTACTGATCATAATGGTCAAAGCTTAACAAGTGGAGATTTAAAAAATAAAAGTAAGGTAATTTTTTTTGGATTTACGAATTGTCCAGATGTTTGTCCAATTAGCACTGACTTAATGTCAGCTTCAATTAACAATATATCAAATGCAAACTTTAACTTAGACAGTATTGAGTTTTTATTTATAACTACTGATCCTAAAAGAGATAATCCAGAAAGAATGAAAAATTATTTATCAGATTATAATTCTAAGATAATTGGTTTAACGGGTGAGCATGTAAATCTCAAAAAGGTTTGGAAAAACTTTTTTGTACATGTTTTGCCAGCCAGTGGAGGAGCTCATGATCATTCTAAGAAAAATACTGAAGAAGTGAGCGGCTATGAAACTGATGACTATATGGTTGAGCACACAGCTTTTTACTATCTATTTAATGGAGATGATGAGCTATCTGCAATTTTACCTTTTGGAACCTCTGAAGAAATTTTGTTAACAGAAATAAAAAGAATCTTATGATTTATGAAATATTTATCTCGCTAAGAGTTAAATTTTGATCTACATTTACCGATAATTTATGACAGAAAATCAATCAATTTTAAACTGGGGTATCAAAGGACACTTCCTATTAAACTGTAATTGCGATGTATTTTGTAATTGCCCAATGTCTCTAGGAAAAGCTATTCCAAACTCTGCAAATGGAAAATGTTTTTCTTGGTGGGGAATTATTATTGAAAATGGTCATGCCGAAGTAGAGAATGGTAAAATAGATATCAGTGGTATTAATGTTGCAATACTTTTAGAAGTTCCAGGCCCGCTATCAATGGGTGGATGGACAGCTGGTCTATATATAGATGAAAAAGCTTCTGATGAAGCGGCTGATGCATTGTTAAAAATATTCTCAGGTCAAGCTGGAGGACAAACAGGGTGGTTTTCAGTAATGATTTCTAATTTCCTTGGAGTTAAACGTTGTCCCATTGATTACAATGAGACAGAGAATGGTTGGACTTATACTATTCCAAATATTTTAGAAGGTACTATTGAAAAAGAGCCGGGCCTTAACAAAGGTGAAGATGTAAAAGTTTCAAATTTAAAATACTGGGTTGCTCCAGAAATTATCGTCGGCCGAGGTGGTAAAAAAAGTAGAATTAAAGACCATGGTCGCAACTGGGACTTCACTAATGGAAGTGCTGAGTATTGTGCTGTTGACTGGTCTGGTCCATAAAATTTAATATTTCAAGGATATATATATGAAATCAAGAGTTAAGGCTGTTGTAATAGGCGGTGGTGTAGTTGGAGCTAGTACGCTTTATCACTTAGCTAAAAAAGGTTGGTCAGATGTTGTTTTGTGCGAAAGAAAAGAACTAACCTCTGGTTCTACTTGGCATGCTGCGGGTCTACTTCCTTTATTTAACATGAGCTACTCGGTAGGACAACTTCATAAATACTCTGTAAAATTTTACCAAGAACTTGAAAAAGAAACTGGTCAAGAAGTTGGCTTTCGTAAAGTCAGTAATATTCGCTTAGCTACTAATCAAAATCGTATGGATGAATATAGACAGTATGCTGGAGTCGCCCAAACACTTGGAGTTGATGTTAACTTTTTAACTCCAGAACAAGTTAAGGAATTATGGCCTCTGTCTAACATTGATGGATTAGTTGGGGCTATTCAACATCCCGAAGATGGCTATATTCAACCAAATGACTTGACGCAAGCCTTAGCAAAAGGCGCTAGAGCATTAGGTGCAGAAATATACAGACAAACAGCTGTCATTGGTCTTGAGCAACAGCCAGATGATACTTGGCTAGTGAAGACTGATAAAGGTGACATTCATGCAGATGTAATTGTTTCTTGTTCAGGAAATTTTGTCAGACAAACAGGAGAAATGGTTGGCTTGGATATACCTGTAATACCAGTGGAACATCAGTTCATTGTTACTGAAGCCCATCCTGAAATTCTTAAGCGACAAGAACTGGGATTACCTGAAATGGGCGTATTAAGAGAATCAGATGGATCATGGTATATGCGTGAAGAAGCTGGTGGACTTATTTTAGGACCTTACGAAAAAGGTGCTCCGTGTTGTTATGTGGATGGACCAAGTAAAGACTCTGAATATGAGTTATTTCAAGAAGACCTAGAGAGGCTAGCTCCTCACATTGAGTCTGCAATTCATCGAGTTCCAATATTTGGAGAAGCGGGAATAAAGAGAGTTTATAATGGTGCTATTTGCTATACCCCAGATGGAAGTCCAATAGTTGGTCCAGCATGGGATAGAAAAAATATGTATCTAAACGATGGCCATTCTTTTGGAGTAACGGCTGCAGGTGGTGCTGGATGGCAATTAGCTGAATGGATTGTTGATGGTGAACCTACTGTTGATATGCTTGGCGTTGAACCAAGAAGATTTGGAGATTATGCTTCAAAAGCCTTTTTAATTAAAAAAAATGAAGAGGCATATGCTAACGTATTTACAATACATTATCCAGATGAAGAACGAGAAGCTGGACGGCCGCTAAGACAATCACCATGCTATGACAGGTTGAAATCTCTTGGTGCGGTATTTGGTCAAAAATTTGGCTGGGAAAGAGCAAATTGGTTTGCCCCAGAAGGAGTAGAACCAGTTGATGATTGGTCATTTAGAAGATCTAAATGGTTTGAGCATATCGGTAATGAATGTAGAAATGTTGCAGAAAATGTTGGCATATTAGACATGACAGCATTTGCAAAGTGTAGAATTAGTGGTCCGGGTGCAGAAGCATTTTTAGATAGTCTTGTTGCAAATAAAATGCCTAAAAAAATTGGCAGATCAAATCTTTGCCATGCATTGAATACAAAAGGTGGTGTTCATTCGGAATTTACTATTATGCGAGAGTCCGTAGATAGTTTTTACTGTGTTTCAGCTGGAGCTTGGCAAAGACTAGATCATGATTGGATTAAAAAACGACTACCAAATGATAGGTCAGTTACTTTTGAAAATATTACTAATAGTATTGGCGTATTAGTTATTGCCGGCCCTAAATCTCGTGAGTTGCTGCAAAAAGTTTCGATAGATGATTTTTCCAATGAAGCATTTCCTTGGCTATCTGGTAGAAAAGTAAAAATAGGCCTAGCGGAAACACTTGCATTGAGAATGAACTTTGTTGGTGAGCTTGGATGGGAACTACACATGCCATTAGAAATGCAAAATCATATATTTGATACTTTGATGGAAGCAGGTAAAGAATTTAATATCAAGCCATTTGGAATTCGCGCAATGGACTCATTAAGAATTGAAAAGTCTTATCGTTTAGTGGGTACAGAACTTTCTATTGAGTATGCCGCCTATGAATCTGGTTTAGATAGATTTGTACACCCAAACAAAGGAGACTTTGTAGGTCGTGATGCGTTAGTTGAATGGAAAGAAAAAGGTTTCGATAATACATTTGTAACTTTAGAAGTTCACGATGTTACAGACGCTGATGCATTAGGCAATAATCCTATTTACAGTGACGGCAAAGTAGTCGGTAGAGCTACAGGAGGCAATTATGGTTTCAGAATTCAAAAATCAATTGCTCTAGCTATGGTTAAACCGGAATTTTCAGAAGTGGGAACTAAGCTTCAAATGGATATTCTTGGTACTATGCATGACATTACGGTGATTGAGGAAAGTCCGTATGATCCCGAAAATCATAAATTGAGAGCTAAATTAAATACGTAGTATAATATTTTAGCATGGACAGTTTAATTGAATCTTATCGAGAGCGGTGTCGTGCTGAATCTTTAGAAGAAAATATTTTGCAATTAGATTTATTAAAAGAATTGAGTAAATTTAAAAAAGAATCAGAACTAAATTTAATTCAAAAATTCTTAGTCTTAATTACTAAGACCCCATACAAAAAATGCTTTTATATCCATGGTACGGTCGGTGTCGGCAAAACATTGATTATGGATTTATTTTTTAGCAATATCAAAGAATCTAGAAAAAAACGTATTCATTTTCATGAGTTCATGATCGACACTCATGATTCATTACACAATATCAGAAAAAATAACTCTAAAATTAAAGATAATTCTTTTTTAATTAGGACTTATGCAAAAAGTTTAAAAAAAGATTTTGATTTAATTTTTTTTGATGAGTTTCAAGTGACAAATATTGCAGACGCCATGATATTGGGTCAGCTATTTATTGAATTATTTGATCTAAATATTAAAATTGTACTTACTTCAAATGACAAGCCTAAAGATTTATATAAAGATGGTTTACAACGTGAATTATTTCTACCTTTTATTATTTTGATAGAATCAAATTCCAATATATTTAATTTGAATATAAAAAAAGACTATAGAATCTCTGGAATTGATCGGGATGAAATATTTTTTTCGCCTATTTCAAATGAAAATTATAAAACTATAAATGAGTTATATAAAAATCTAATTGATGGCCATGAACCAAAAGATATCAAAATAGAAATAAAAAAACGATCATTTGAAATTAAAAAATTTGCCAATAATGTCGCTAGATTTAATTTTAATGAACTGTGTGGTCAACCGCTTGGTTCAGAAGACTATCTAAAGTTAATACAGAACATCAAAACACTATTTCTTGAAAATGTTCCTGCTTTTTCAGATGATAACGTAGATAAGCAAGAGAGGTTTATTACATTAATCGATATATTGTATGATAATGAAGTTAAATTAATTATGAGCGCTGATAAATCTTTAGAGAACTTTACAAGCTCACGAAGGTTAGATCTTAAATTTAAACGCACTTGTAGCAGATTAAGTGAAATGAAAAGCCAAGACTATTGGAGAAATAACCAATGAAAATAGCAGTAATTGGAGCAGGAATAGTTGGGGTTTCTTCAGCTAACTGGCTAACAAAATATGGGCAAGAAGTAACTTTATATGACCGAACTGATCCAGGAACAGAAACTAGCTTTGGTAACGCTGGAACTTATGCAAAGTACGCAAACGTTCCTACAAACTCATCTAGTTTTTTTTATCTATTTCCATATCTTTTATTAAACAAAAACAGTCCACTTTTTATTAGAGGTAAATATTTTTTAAAAGTATTACCTTGGTTAACTAAGTATTTAAGTAATTGTCGACCCTCAAAAGTCAAATATACATCTGAAAAGTTAACAACATTACTTACAAAAGTAGATGAAGGATATGCTGAGCTTTTTAAGGAAGCAAATATTGAGCATTTAATATCTAGAGAGAGTGTAATGTATGTATGGTCGTCAAAATTATTTTATAATTCAGCAATACCTGATTTTACAACAAGGGCTAAAACAGGAATTGATATTGAACTTTTAAATCATGATGAGATTTCTGAAGTAGAGCCAAACTTAAATAATATATTTTATAAAGGAGCTTTATTTAAGGGCTCTTACTTTTCTAAAAATCCTAAAGAAACAACAGAAGGACTATTAAAGCTTTTTCAATCCAAAGGTGGAATTTATCGACAAGAGGAAGTAACGGACATTAAAATGAACTCATCCGATAATGTAGAAATTATTACAGATAAAAGTAGAGAAACTTATGACAAGATTATAATTTGTGCAGGTGTATGGTCAAAGAAATTAGCTAGTTTATTTGGGGATAATGTTCCACTTGAAAGCGAGAGGGGATACCATATCTCATATAAAAATTATAATCCAATTAAGCGTCCGGTAGCATGGCAAGAGCGAGGTACCTATTTTACTCCAATGAATAACGGGCTTAGAGTAGCTGGAACAGTTGAGTTTGCTGGACTTGAAAGGGAGCTTAATAGGAAGGTTATTAACTTCTTGTCTAGGTCTGCAAAGCAGGTTTTTCCAGATATACCAAGTCATGACAATGAGTGGTTAGGCTTTCGACCATCAGCTCCAGATTCGCTACCAGTTATTGGACAATCTAAAAAAAATCCCTATATTTACTATTGCTTTGGACATCAACATATAGGATGGTCTTTGGGCGGAATTACTGGAAAGTTAATCGCGCAAGAAGCCATAGCAAACAAAACAGATATTGATTTAACACCCTTCTCGGTAGGAAGATTTTAATTATGAAATATTCATTACTTAATTTAGTTCGTAACTCATTTTCATATCATGAAAATTGGCAAGAAGCTTGGAGCAGCCCAGAACTTAAAAAAGAATATGATATTATAATTGTTGGCGGTGGTGGACATGGCCTTGGTACAGCTTATTATTTAGCAAAAGAATTTGGTTTAAAAAATATTGCTGTCCTTGAAAAAGGATGGATTGGTGGCGGTAACACTGGAAGAAATACTACCATTATCAGATCAAACTATCTATGGGATGAAAGTGCAGCTCTTTATAATCATGCAGTTAATTTATGGGAGGGTCTTTCAAGTGAATTGAACTATAACGTTATGTTTTCTCAAAGAGGACTGTTTCATCTTGCGCATACAGTTCATGACATGCAAGAAATTACGCGTCGAGGATATTCAAACCACTTAAATGGTATTGATGCAGAAATTTTAGATAAAGAACAGGTGTTAAAAAAAATTCCATATATTAATGGTGATGGTAGATATCCAATAATGGGTGCTTTACTTCAAAGGCGCGGTGGAACAGCCCGCCATGATGCAGTAGCTTGGGGATATGCTAGAGCAGCTGAAAATCTTGGAGTTGACATAATACAAAATTGTGAAGTTAAAGGAATAAACATTACTAACGGTACAGTTACAGGACTAGAAACAACCAGAGGAAGTGTTAAAGCAAAAAAAGTTGGATTAGTTCCAGCTGGCCATAGTTCAGTCTTAGCTAATATGGCTGGCTTTCATTTGCCGATAAACTCAGTACCACTTCAAGCTTTAGTTAGTGAGCCAATAAAACCTATTTTAGACTGTGTTATCATGTCGAATGCCGTGCATGTTTATGTAAGTCAATCTGATAAGGGTGAAATTGTTGTTGGTGCAGGTTCGGATGCTTATAATTCATACTCTCAAAGAGGTTCTTTCGATATGATTGAGCATATAATGGGACCATTAGTTGAATTGTTTCCAATTTTTTCAAGGTTAAAAATGCTCAGACAGTGGGGAGGTATAGTAGATGTAACTCC
>JADHQX010000048.1 GCA_016777745.1 Candidatus Pelagibacterales bacterium | reverse complement strand
ATGAGAGTTGAAGCAAATGATGAAGATGGTCTTTATGGTGCCATTACTCAGAAACAAGTTTCAGATCTTTTAAAGGCTCAAGGTCACAATATTCTAAATGAAAATATAATTACTGGTGAAATAAAAAACATTGGTGAATACGATATAACAATCAAAATTTATGAAGATATATCAAGTATTATAAAGATATCTTTAGAAAAAAAATAATTCCTCACGTTAAATATCAATAACTTGTAGTCACTACTGCAACGTAACTATAAGCTTTAATCACTTTTAAAAAGATCAACAATTGCTTTAAAAATGTGAGTATCTTTTTTCTATTTCCACTTACAATAGAGTTCTTTTTGTTTATGTTAGACGTATGTCATCAACTGTTCAACTTACTCAAAAACTTCAAAAAGAAATCAAAGAATTGCCTCATAATGCAGAGGCAGAACAAGGGCTTCTAGGGGCTATACTTTTAAATAATGATATTGCAGATGAGGTAAATTCAATTATTGATTCAAATCATTTTTTTGAAGAAATTCATAAAAGAATTTATGAAGTTGTAAATAGATTAATAGCCAAGGGACAACTTGCAACTCCCGTAACATTAAAAAGTTATTTTGAAGTTGAAAAAACTTTAGAAGAAATTGGTGGATCGTCTTATTTGGCAAGACTTGCTAATGCTGCTGTATCACTTGAATATGCCAAAAACTATGCTCAGATAATTTATGACCTAGCGGTAAGAAGAAATCTTTATATTCTCGGTGGCAATATAGAACATAGCGCCTTGGAAAGTGATATAGATATAAATCCAAGTGAGCTTATTGAGACAGCTGAGAAAGAATTATATCAAATATCAGAAAAAGGAAGTCAGTTGCATGCAATGCAAAACTTCAGTAATTCCCTTGAAGGTGCTATGGTACAAATTACTAAAGCTTATGAAAATGACTCTAGTGTAACAGGTATTTCAACAGGATTTGTTGACTTGGATCAGAAACTTGGTGGACTACATCCATCTGACCTTTTAATTTTAGCTGGCAGACCTTCAATGGGTAAAACTTCATTGGCAACCAATATAGCATTCAATATTGCAAAAAAAGCTTACGACACTAACAATAAAGACTCTAATGTTGCATTCTTTTCATTGGAAATGTCTGCAGAACAATTAGCCACTAGAGTTTTATCGGAGCAGGCTAAAATTAGCTCAAATGAAATGAGAAAAGGAAATTTATCAGAGAGTGACCTTGATACATTAGTTTCAACTTCTCATAAAATAGTCGAAATGCCTCTTTTTATTGATGACACACCTGCAATAAACATTGCCACACTTGCTTCTAGAGCAAGAAGATTAAAAAGAAAACATGGATTAGGTGTTATAATAGTTGATTATCTTCAGCTTCTAAGACCACCTAAAACATCAAGAAGAGAATCTAGAGTATTGGAGGTTTCAGAAATAACCCAAGGACTTAAGGCTCTTGCAAAGGAATTAAATATTCCAATACTTGCTCTCTCTCAGTTATCAAGACAAGTAGAACAACGGGAAGATAAAAGACCGCAGTTATCCGACTTAAGAGAATCTGGCTCTATTGAGCAGGACTCTGATGTAGTAATGTTTATCTTTAGAGAAGAGTATTATTTAGAAAGAACTGCCCCATCTCCTGGAACATCAGAATATATTGATTGGCAGCAAAAAATGAGTGAAATTCATGGGCAAGCTGAACTTTTAATTGGAAAACAAAGACATGGACCAACTGGTAATATAAGATTGAGTTTTGAAAGTAAATTCACTAGATTTGGAAATTATATAAATAGTGAGTATTCTCAAGATTATGATTAATTTAAATCAAATAACAAATGTCAAACTATTATCCTAAAGATGACAACGCTATTTTAGAAATTAATCTAAAGGCTTTATCTTCAAACTTTAAAGTATTAAAAAAAAAACTTAATAAAAATATAGAATGTGCAGCAACTGTTAAAGCCAATGCATACGGAATTGGTGATAAGGCTGTTATTAAAAGCTTGATTAAAAGTGGCTGTAGATCATATTTTGTTGCCCATCTATCAGAGGCAGTAAGATTAAGAGAATATTCAAAAAAAATAAAGGTTTATTGCTATCACGGGATAGGTATAAAAAATTATAGAGAATTTCTTAAATACAATATCATTCCCATTGCAAATACTCTTCAACAAGTTCTGATGGTCAATGCATTAAATCTAAAAAATAAGTTTAATAAAGATATCGCCATTCACTTTGATACTGGAATGTCAAGACTTGGCTTGGATGTAAATGAAACTGAATGGTTAATAAAAAATAAAGATAAGATTTCTTCTATAAAAGTAGAATTAATTATGAGTCATTTAGCATGCGCAGATCAGCCAAGCAATCCTATGAATGAAAAGCAATATAAAAAATTTATTGCAATAAGAAAAGAATTTAAAAAATCGAAGGCGAGCTTATCAAATTCTGCTGGAATTTTTCTTAATAAAAAATATCACTTTGATTTAGTTAGACCGGGAATAGCTCTCTATGGAGGAAATCCATTTATAAATAAAAAAATTAAATTGAGTAATGTTGTTAATTTAAAAGCAAAGATTATACAAACTCGAAGATTACAAAAAGGTGATACAGTTGGTTACGGCGCAACATTTAAGGCTAAAAAAGATATGCTAGTAGGCACAATTGCTATTGGCTATGCTGATGGAATAAGCCGTAAATTTAGCAATAACATGCAAGTTATTTTAGAAAATAAATCATTAAAAGTATTAGGTCGAATATCTATGGATTTAATAACTATAGATATAAGTCCTTTTCCAGAAATTAAGATTTCTAAAAAAATAACCTACGTAGATATACTAAGTAAATCCAATAATATTAATATTATATCAAAAAATATTGACACAATATCATATGAGATACTTACATCATTAGGTGGTCGGTACAAAATAAAGTATATATAAGTTACTCAATGGAAAATTTTATTAAAAAGTATGTAAATATATCTATCTTAATTCTGAGTATAATATTTATTGGCGCTATATATAAAGCTCAAGATTTTCAACTAGATGCCTCATCTGACACTTTAATTTTAGAGAATGATCAAGATCTAAAAAATTTTAGAGAAGTTTCAAAAGAATACTCATCAAAAGATTTTTTATTAATAACGGTCACAAGCAAGACAAGAATAATAAATCAAGAAAATATTAATTTTATAGACAATCTATCAAATACGATTACTAAATTAGACTGGGTTGATAGTGTCCAATCAATCTTAGATGCTCCAGTGCTTAAGTCAGGTAATCAAACGTTAACTGATCTTGCAACAAGACAATTAACATTAAAATCAGATGGACTAGACTTTGCTGAAGTAGAACAAGAATTTATTGATAGTCCTATTTTTAGTGAGTTAATTATTAGTAAGGATGGTAAGACTTCTGGGATAATTATAAATATTAAGAACAATGAAGCGTATTCAAATATTGTCGAACAAAGAAATGATCTTAAGTCAATCTTACTACCATCCGATTCTGATAAAGAAAAATTAAATATATTGGAAAATGAATATAATTCATTAAAGAAACACATTGATATTGAAAGAGGAAAAAATATAAAAGAAATTAGATTAATAATTTCAGAAAATCAAAATAATCAAATTAAGTTACACCTTGGTGGGGTAGCAATGATTGCAGATGATACAATATCATATGTTAAGAACGATATTTTATTATTTGGTATTGGTATTGTTTTATTTATAATTTTTATTCTTTATTTTATTTTTAAAGATTTAAGATGGATAATTTTATGTTTAACAAACTGCATCTATGCATTGGTTATGATGATTGGAGTAGTCTCATTGCTAAATTGGAAAGTAACAGTTATTTCATCAAATTTTATTTCATTGATGCTAATTTTAACTCTATCGATGACAATTCACATAATTATAAGGTATAGAAATCTTATTAAACAAAGCCAGTCACTCTCAAAAACAAATCTAATTATTGTTAATATGTCAGAGATGATTAGACCTTGTATATTTACAGCGCTTACAACTATATTTGCATTCTTTACGTTATATTTTAGTGGAATAAAGCCAATAATGGACTTTGGTCTAATGATGTGTGTTGGTATAATGATAACTTTAATTTCAAGCTTCACAGTACTGCCTGCTCTAATGATGAAATTGGATTTAAGATTAAAAGATAACAAAATTGAGCAAAAAACAGTGTCTGTGTTTGATAGGTTGGTTAATAATTATCCTAATATATTAGTATCATGCTTTTTAGGTATATTCATAATTGGAATATATGGAACATTAAATTTAAAAGTGGAAAATAGTTTTGTAAATTACTTTAAAAGTAATACAGAGATTTATAAAGGCATGAAGCTAATAGATGATAAGCTTGGTGGAACAACTCCATTAGATATAATTATTCAATTTAAAGATAATCAGCCTGAAGAAGAATTAGATGATGATTTTTTAAATTTTGGATTTGATTATGATCCAGCTGATTATTGGTTTACTAAAGAAAAAATGGACCTAATCAAAGAAATTCATGATTACATTGATAATTTTGAATATACAGGCAAGGTATTATCACTTGCTTCAGTTATAAGAGTAGCCGAGGGCCTTAATTATGATAGGGAATTTGATAATCTAGAATTATCAGTAATATATAAAAAACTTCCAAAAGAATTGAAATCACAAATACTTGATCCCTATCTTTCTATAAATAAAAACCAGGCAAGAATAAGCGTAAGAATGATAGATACTAATGAGAATTTAAAGAGAAATGATTTTTTAAACGAAATAAATCTTAAATTTAAAGAAAACTACGAAACTGCAAATTATAGTATTATAACAACTGGCATACTTGTTCTATACAATAATATGCTTCAAAGCTTATTTGATTCTCAAATTTCATCACTTGGTATAGTTATGCTTGGTATATTTCTAATGCTAGTTTTTTTATTTAAGTCCTGGAAATTGGCAGCAATAGGTATGCTACCTAACTTAGTGGCTTGTATGGCTATACTTGGAATCATGGGGCTTGCAAATATACCACTTGATCTAATGACGATAACAATAGCTGCTATAACAGTGGGAATAGCTGTTGATAATTGTATTCATTACATTTATCGATTTAAAGAGAACTACGAGATAACTAAAAGCTACAAAGAAACAGTTTCTATATGCAACCAGACAGTTGGACGCGCTATTAAAAATACATCTTTAACAATCATTGTAGGCTTTTCTATTTTAGTTTTTTCAAATTTCTGGCCTACAATTTATTTTGGAATTTTTACTGCTCTTGCTATGCTTATAGCATTAGTTGGCAGTTTAACATTATTGCCTATCTTAATAATAAAAACTAAGGTGTTTACATGAACTTAGAATTAAATGAATTTTTAAATGTTTTTGATATATTTTGCTTATTCATAATTTTTTTATCAGCTCTTTTTTCACTCAAATCAGGTTTATTGAAAAATTTATTAAATCTAGTGAAATGGATAGTTTTAATTTCATCTATTAAATATTCTTTTGATTACTTAAGGGAACCATTTAATAATGCCTTAGGTCTATCACCTACACTTATTGATATTTCTATATTTATATCTGTATTTATAATTTCGTATGTTGCTATGACATTAATAAATAGGATAATTATAGGACTGGTTAGTTCAGATAAACACGGATCTATAGATAAATTATTTGGGGTAATCTTTGGCATCATTCGCGGATATATAATAGTTGTTATATTTTTTTCTATTGTAAGTGACTGGAATTATTCACGAAAATTAATTTATACCTATGATGGTAAGTCTGTTTTATTTGAAAGTATCAATAAGGGTAAAAAATTATTCAAATTAATTCCTGAGCAACTTGAAGAGCAATTAAAGTTAAACTGATGCTAAGTGATAAAATATGTGTTGTAACCGGAGCATCGTCTAACATTGGAAAAAATGTTGCTCTTAGATTATCAAAAATAGTAAAACATATATATCTAGTTGGAAGGAATGTTGCTGCTCTTGAGGAAACTAACGACTTAATTATACTAAACGGATGTGAAGCTACTATAGTCCCGCTTGATTTAACTAGCTTTGATTTAATTGATGAGCTAGGACACAATATCTACAAAAGGCATAAAAAAATTGATATATTTGTTTCTTGTGCAGGAACAATTAAAAATTTATCTCCTGTGACTTCAATTAAACCAAATGATTTTAATGAAATTATAAATTTAAATTTAGTAGCAAATTATAGACTCCTAAGGTCTTTTCACCCCCTATTCATGGCTGCAAATAAATCAAGGATACTAATTATTTCAAAAAATATATCTGAAATGGGAATGCAGTACTGGGGTAGCTATAATACTGCTATGATGGGATTAAATAATTTAGTTAAAACTTACGCTAATGAGAATAAACAATCAGACTTAAAAATAAACTTGTTTGAACCACCCTTTTTGGAGTCTAATTTTACCAATACAACGTCTCCAGGTATAAATAAGAAAAAATTAATTGAACTAAAACCTGTTATCGATAAAATTTTATCTTACTTAGATGAAAATGTAATTGAAACTGGTGAAGTTTTTAATTTTTCTTAACATATGGATTTTTTGAAACAATAAAATCTAGCTGAATAGGAACACCTACTAATGAAAATTTTTTTCTTAATATATTTTCATAAAATCTCTTATAACTCTGTGGGACCTTTTTGCTAGAGTTAATAAATATTTTAAATCTAGGATAATCATCGTCAGTTTGAACCATATACTTTGGCTTAACCTCAATCTTATTAATCTTAGGAAACTTTTGATTTTTTAAAATATCTCTAACGAAAATATTTAATTTAGGCGTGCTAATCTTGGTAGATTTAATTCTACAGGTTCTAATAACATTTTTTAGTATTCTCTCTATACTGTCTATTGATAGCGCAGAAATAAATTTAAGGTTAATTGTATTTGCAGGACTATAGCTTTCTAAAAAGTAGTATTTTTGGTCTTTTTGAAATTTATCTATATCATCAATAAGATCAATTTTATTAAAAACAACAAATAAGATCTTTCTTCTTTTTATTACGATTTCAGCAATTTTTAAATCTTGTTTAGTTAAGCTTTCGGTTGCATCTACTAGTAGAAAAACTACATCAATTTTATCAATTAGATTTATTACATCGTAAGTTAATTTTGCTTCTTCTTTGTCATTAATTTTATTTTTTCTCCTTAGCCCAGGGGTATCAAAAAATATAAAGTTAGTATCTAAAATATTTACCTCATTTTTAAAAATATCTTTTGTCAATCCTGACTCTGGGCCTGTTGGAGAAAGATATTTATTATTAAGAGTATTGTAAAAAGTTGATTTGCCAGAATTAGGCTTACCAACAATTAAAAAATTAATATTTTTCACTTTATTAATCTAATTTATAAATATTTGACTTATTATCGGCTATAAAAATATTTTTAGATGTAATTACTGGATCAATTGCAATACCAGAAATATTTATGTTTTTATTAGATAAAATCTCACTAGTTAATGGTGATATGCTTACTACCTCTCCATGACTTGAAAGAGCATATAATATTCCATTAATTAAATATGGACCCTTCCAATTATTATTTTTTCCAGCTTTCTTACCTTTTTTATTTTTTTCTAATTGTGTAATCCAATAGATTTTTCCTGAAATTTTATTTACACAAATTAATCTAGCCTCATTGTCTATGACATATAGCTGTGCATTAGATATTATAGGTGAATTAGACCCAGAAATTTCTAGTGACCATACCAAGGATCCATTAATGATATTGGTTGCAATTAGTCTTCCGTTATTACTCAGAGTATAAGCCTTACCGTCAGAAATAATTGGATTAGCTGCTATGTCTTTAATATCGAAGTTGCTTAAAGATGATATCTTGGCAACACTTTCAGACCAAATAATGTTTCCTGTGTCATATATAAAAGCAATAATTTCTCCATTGCTAAACGGAGCAATTATAACATTCTCTATTGCAGCTGGCACACCACTAAAAAGACTTTTTTTATCATCAAATACTGTCTGGAAACTCCATTTTATCTCGCCATCCGTAAGATTTAGCGCATAAATCTTATTGTTAAGAGTAATAAAGTAAATATATCCACGATAAACAATTGGAGCTGATAATATTGGTAGTTCAATATTTTTTTCCCAAATTATACTTCCATCTGAACTACTTATAACTTTAATTTGTCCATACCCGTCAGCAAGAATGATTTGATCATCAAAATATGCTATTCCACCACGAATGACATCATAATTTTTTTCACTATCAATACTTAAATCTACTTCAAATTTTATTTCATCAGTTTCTATGTTAATACACTTCAGAGTACCTTTTGTATTTACGTTACATAATTTTCCTTCAAAATAAATAGGCTGAATCGTATTGGTAGCTTTACCAACATCTTTTAAAATCTTTTTTTTATTTTCAAACCTGATATCAGACAAGATATGAGGTAAATTATTTTGTGGATTCTGACCCGATTGTGACCAATAATTAACTTCTACAGGTTGACTTAAGATTATTTCGTTGAGATTTAGTTCTTTAGCAACCGATAAATCTGATGCATATGATAAAATTGATATTCTATCATTTATCTTTTTTTCATCTGTCTTATTTGCACAACCAACTAAACAGAAAATTAGAATTAAATTAATTATA
>JADHQX010000001.1 GCA_016777745.1 Candidatus Pelagibacterales bacterium | reverse complement strand
CTGCTGTAGCAACAGGTGCTGAACTTGTGGGATATAGTGGGTTTACTAGCAGTAACTATCTACAGCAACCTTACAATGCGGATCTACAGTTTGGTACAGGTGATTTTTGTTTCTCTTACTGGGTTAAGTTTAGTTCGGTTTCTGGTGAAAGTATTTATAGTACGGTAGGAGTTGGCACTAGCTCTGGAACAGAAGGAGTTGCGGCTAATACCTCTGGAGCAGGAACATTTGGATTTGCAGTTTATACCAACGGTATTCAACCTACAGGACGTACTAATTGCGGATTCACGACTACTCCTTCAGTAGGGGTATGGCATTGTGTCCAAAATATTAGAAGAAGTGGCGTCTTAGAACTTTGGATAGACGGAAGGCGAACTGCTACTGCGGCTAATACGGCTGACATTAATGATACCAACAGCTTTACTAGGTTGGGTGGCTGGTCAGATGGAGGATACGGCGATTCTATTTCTTTATCTTTGTTCCGTGTAGGTAAAACAGCCCCTTCCGCAGAACAAATCGCCAAGATATACAACGACGAAAAACATCTCTTTTCAACGAATGCAAAAGCGACTCTTTACGGTACATCAGATGCAGTCACAGCATTAGCATACGATGACGACACAGAATTGCTTCATGTCGGAACAAGTGCAGGACGCTCAGTATTTCAAGGACTCAATAGAGTGGACAACACAACAGACGCAGTGGGTACAGCAATCAGTGCAAGCAACGGCTTCATAGTAGAGGAATAAAAAATGGCAGTTAAATTTACAAAACCAGAAATCAACGTTCGCGAGAAGCTTGCTGAACTCGACAAACCTTCAGGACTTGCGGGTGAAGCGATGCTGCGTGCTGAGACCCCGCAGGAACAGTTTAATCTAATTGGTGCTGGTCGTAAGAATTTGCTGTACAACGGAGCAATGATGATAAATCAAAGAGGCACCCAATCTGGTATTACAAGTGCTCGATACACGTTAGACCGATGGGGGATAGGTGATGGCACAGGCGGGGTATTTCAAGTATCACAATCCACAAATGTGCCAGACGGCTTTCAAAACGCTTGGCAATTTGAAACTACTACCGCTGACACAGACTTATCAACCGGCACGCAGTACGTCAACTTTTACCAAGCATTAGAAGGTCAGGATTTAAAGCAACTAGCGTATGGAACACCTAATGCCAAGCCCATAACACTTTCTTTTTGGGTAAAATCATCTAAAGCGGGGCAGTTTGCATCAGAACTAGAAATTGTTGGTGGTGTGAACGTGCAACCTTGGACAGTAAACCAAGAAGATACTTGGGAATACAAAACAGTAACCTTTGAAGGTAATACAAGCACAGCAATTACTACTACAACAACAACAGGAATGTGGGTAGTTGTTTGTTGGATGGCAGCGGGTGATGGCATAAGTGGCCCTAACTTTCAATCAGGTTGGAGATCATTAAATCAGACAGAACGCTTGCCAGAAAACATCCCTAATATGGCTGACAGCACAAGCAACATCATGCGCTTCACAGGTGTCCAACTCGAAGTTGGCAAAGTCGCCACCCCATTCGAGCATCGTTCATACGGCGAAGAGTTGGCGTTGTGTCAGAGGTATTATCAAAAATTCTATGATGAGGCATCTAGTACGGGACAAATTATGCTGATGGGACTAGCCTCTGGCACTGCCCATTTTACTTGGTGGCCAAGCGTAGAAATGAGAGCAAGGCCAACTGTAGGAATTACAACCACGACTCCTTACTGGGAGAGTTTTCCATGGTATGTAGTAGGTACAAGCCTCACAGTTTCCTCTATATCGAATGGCCACCTTAGTAGGAGTGGTGGAGAAATTGCAGTATACGGATCATTTAATCCAGCGCTTGTAAGAGGTACTAACTACTCAATGACAGGTGAAGTAATTTACTTCGATGCGGAGCTATAAATATGTATATAACACAAAACAATTTAAATGGCAGTGTAAATTCAGTTTGGTGCAATACTAATAATATTGCTATTCCAATAGACCTTGCTAACAGGCACTACCAACTAGTACTCGATGATATTATCGAACAAGGCGCAGATTGCTTTGACGGTGATATACCTACTGACCTACAAACTGCCGCAGATGCAAAACAATTTGCACAGCAGGTAGAAGCGTATAAGATAGCGAAAGCTCGTGTAGCGCAGTATCAACTCTCTGTAGGTGTACCAGAGTCTACTCAAACAATTGTTACTGGTCAAGAGATGAATATGGAAACAGGAGAGATGCAAGATGTTACAGAAACAGTTGTAATTCCTGCAATCGAAGCACTCGAAGCGACAGTAGAAGTAACTACTTATGATATGGAAACCGACACATCATCTACAGAAACAGTCGCAAACCCACTGATTGTAAAAGATGATGAACAAAGAGCAGCGGCTCAAGAAGTTATAAATGCAACCCCGGGGCCTGTAAAAGCCCACGTTGATGAATAAAAAAGGGGCGCAAGGCCCCTTTTTGTTTTACTGTACTATTTCACCCTCTGCAGGAGGTGCTTCGTCAGTTTGCGAATTTGCAATTTCTTCTTTCAGAAGAGTAGTAAAGCCTTGTCGTGCCACTTCAATTTGATCTGCTCGTGCAGAATTTGCAGTAGCTTGTTGCTGAAGATCCTGCAACTGACTTACCATGTACTTGGCTTTGTCAGAAAGATCTTCAATTATGTGGTTCTCGCCATCTAGAACGAGAGTTGGCTTGTCTTGTACTTCAGTTGTCATAATAAGGTTCCTTATTTAAAAATGTCCTGCCAGTTACCCGTAGTACTGGCTCGGGCGTATTCTGTGGAACGATTTTCGAAAAAATTCGTGTGTTCCACTGCGTTTACCATATAGTCTAGCCAAGGAAGGGGGTTGCTTTCTGAATTGAAAATCTTCTTCATACCTAGACCCATGAGTCTTTTGTCAGCAATATACCGAATATATGCCTTTACTTCAGCCGCTGACAGGTCTTCTACTTCGGTAGCCCCAAAAGCAACATCAATAAATGCATCTTCTAGTTCTACTACCCTTTCAGCAGCACAATAGATTTCATACTTTAATTCATCATTCCATATTTCAGGGTTCTCTTGAATATAAGTTCTGAAAAGTTTTGACATTCCTTCAACATGTAAGCTCTCATCTCGAATTGACCAGGTAACAATCTGGCCCATATTCTTCATAAGATTATGGCGCGGAAAGTTCAATAGAATAGCAAAACTACTAAACAACTGTACTCCTTCCGTAAATCCACTATATACTGCTACAGTTTTAGCAATATCTTTCTTACTGTCCATGCTAAAGTTAGTCAAATATTCATGCTTATCGGACATTTCTTGAACGTCCATAAACATTTGATACTCTTCTTCAGGAAACCCAAGGGTCTCTAGAAGAGTAGAGTATGCGTCCTGATGAACGGCTTCCATTGCTGCAAATGCAGACAACATCATTCGTACTTCAGGAGCTTTAAACGTAGGCAGATAATGCTTCGCATATCCACAGCAAACGTCTACATCACTCTGCGTGAAAAAACGAAAGATATGTCCAAGCAAACGCTTACTACTATCATCCAAAGAACGATAATCTTTAAGATCGTCTGCCATTGGAACTTCTTCAGGCATCCAATGAAGATGCTGCTGCGTTTTGTACGCTTCATACGCCCAGTTATACTGAAACGGTTTGTAATAATTTCTTTCATCTGTAACCATAAACTACCCCTCACAAGCTAGACACGAATCTTCGTCGTCAAATATAAAATCTCTTAATTTCTCGTCAGATACTACTTCTGCACGTTTGTATGCTTCACTTCTAGCGTAATACAGAGTTTTCATACCACGACGCCAAGCAAGCATATGAACATTGTGTAGTTCCTGTTTACTTACATCTGCTGGGAAGAATAAGTTTACAGATTGTGACTGGCAAATATGCTGCTGTCGGTCTGCTGCAAACTCTACAACCCAACGCTGGTCGAGTTCAACGGCTGTTTTGAATACATCTTTCGTCCAAGTATCGAGAAAATCAAGATGTTGAACGCTGCCTCCGTGTGTCATAATATCTTTCCACACTTCGTCGTTATTCATTCCTATCTCATCAAGAACATGCTCCAAGTATTCGTTTTTCAGAAGACTTGTTCCAGACTTTGTTTTCTGGGTAAAAGCATTTGCACGATATGGTTCAATGCTTGGACTAGTGTTACCGCAGATAATACTACTGCTAGCATTAGGGGCAATAGCAAGAAGGTGGGCATTACGAATTCCATGACCGACTCCATCAGGACACTCTCCTTTCTCAGCAGCTAACTGCTGACTGGCTTCAAGTGCGGAAGACTTTATATGGGAGAAAGCTCTCATATTAAAACTCTTCGCCATCGCACTTTCAAAAGCAATGTTATGCCGTTGAAGGTAGGCGTGAAAACCCATTGCTCCAAGACCGATTGAACGCTCTCTCATCGCACTATACTTTGCTTTCTCAAGAGAAGAAGGCGCGTGCTGAATAAAGAACTCTAATACATTATCAAGCATACGAACTAAGTCGGGAATGAACTCGGGAATATTCTTCCAGCTTTCATACTCTTCCAAATTCACACTAGAAAGACAACATACTGCGGTTCTCTCTTCATTCGTGGGCAGAGTAATCTCTGAACATAGGTTAGAATGATGAACACGCAGACCTAAGTTTCTTTGAAACTCAGGAAGATCGTTGTTCACTGCGTCTTCAAACATAATGTAAGGTTCGCCAGTCTCCACACGGTTCTGAATGAGTTTTACCCACAGAGCTTTCGCTGCTACAGTTTTAGTCACTTTATTACTATGAGGGTCAATCAATGCCCAACTGTCATTAAATCCTGGCTCTTGTGTCGCTTGCGCGATAAGTTTCATAAAGCTATCAGGAATGACCACAGCATGATGAAGATTGGTAGACTTTCTATTGATATCGCCGCCAGTAGGCTTGCGTACATCGAGAAACTCCTCAATCTCGGGATGAGAAATGTGTAAATAAGCTGCATATGAACCTCTCCTAGTTACTCCTTGTGAGAAAGCCAGCATCTCCGCGTCAACCACTTTCATAAAAGGGATAACGCCGGTGCTTTCGCTTCCGTTACTTGTGCGTGAACCTACAGAGCGAATGCTGCTCCAGCTTCCGCCCACGCCACCACCTACGGAAGACAAGAATGCGTTCTCCGTATAATGTCCTGTTAGTCCTTCTCTACTATCTTCAACATAGTTGAGAAAACAAGAAATAGGTAGTCCACGAGTAGTCCCTCCATTCGAAAGAATTGGAGTAGAAAACATAAACCACAGATTGCTTGCGTAATCATACAAACGCTGTGCATGGCCTTCATCATCTGCGAAAGCCTTCGCCGCACGTGCGAAAGCGTCCTGAGGCGATGATTCACCTTCTATTAAATATCTATCTTCTAGCGTCTGGATACCAAACGTGGAAAGAAGACGATCTCTTCCATAATCAATTAACATTTATATATTCCTTTACTCGTTCGTCTATTTCTAGTAGACTATGCCCAGGATGTTCTATAGCTTCAGCACAATAGCTGACCAAATCCATCATCCTATAATTTTTAAGTATTAGTTCCTTGCTCGCATTAAGAGCTTGAATATATTTATATCTACTAGGTATAGGTATAGCGTCGTAGATATCAAACGCTGTACCGTATTCTTTGATAAGTTCCGTAGCCCTTTTAGGGCCAATACCCGCAACTCCATCAATATTATCTCCCTTATCGCCTGTTAGAACTTTAAAAGAGATGTAATCTTCTTGAGGAAAATCGAAAAATTCCTCCCAATTAAACACCGTAGTTTCTTTACGAGTTACTGTAGAGAATCTAGATACATTTTCATTTACGAGTAAGTCCCAGTCACGGTCACTTGAAATCATCCATATATCTTCGATACCCATTTCTTCTCGTTTTGATACTACATAAGCTACCAAGTCATCGGCTTCCACATTAGCGTATCTCAGCAAAAGAAATTGTTCCTCTAACCCTTCTAGAGTTCTTTCATACTCCTCGAAGAATAACTTAATATCCTCTTTCTCTTGTTCTGTTTGATCTTTATATTTCTCTGCCCTATTCGCTTTGTATTGAGGATCAATAAATTTTCTATAAGCACTAGACCCCTGGTCTCCCGCTATAATAATTTTACTACAATCATATGATTGAGCCAAACTCTTTACAGTATTAATATAGTCCTGTTTAAAATCTAACTTACCTTGGTGTTTCCAACGAAATGCTAAGTTCATACCGTCAACAATAAGAGCGTTCTTATTAGGTTCCATTATTCGTTCTTTAAAACTGGCCACGAGTCCACTCCATCTTTTCATTTTCTAGCCATTCTTCGGCTAGACATACATAGCAATCTAGCCAGGAGATGTGCATGTATTTTGTATTTTCAGGTTTTATGTTTGTTACCACAAATACCTTTGAACGAGAATACTTAAAAAACAACAAAGGTTGCTGTAGTTTAAGTTCCGCTTGTTTTACTATCTTCTCCCACCAAATCAAAAGGTAATTAGTTTTATTTGTAAATACCTTATCACTTAGGGGTGACTTTTCATAATTCTTTACTTCTATACAAAACGCATTATTAGCGTCTGGTATATATAAATCGCCTTTCAAGTAAGCGAGAGCCCCCGAACTGGGGACTCTCTCAAACTGTAGGCCAGAGGCATCACGAAGCATATCTCTTACAAGATACTCTCCTCGTTGTCCTTTCGCTCTCGAATCTACCATTATGCTACCAACCTACTTATACTTGAGCTTTTAATTACTTCTACTTTCTCTAGTAATGGATGAGACCACCCATGATTTACTAGATAAGTATTAAGCTCTTCCTCTAATAGAACTTCTACCAGCTTTTCTTTTCCTACCTCATCCAGTACTGTCATAACTTCGTCTAGAAATAGAACATTAATACGACTAGAGGATAAACTGCTCATCAACTTGCGAATAGCAAGAAGAGTAGCTGTATTTACTCTTGCCAATTCTCCACTCGAAAGTGCTAGAATATCTACTACGTTTCCATTATCTGTGATTTCTACGTTGAGTTTATCGTTATTCACGGCAAAGTTCAATGTAAAACGACCGTCTGAAAGTTCTGCGAGATATTCGCTGGTTAATTCTTCCAGTTCTTTAACAAGATTTTCGATCTTGTATGCAATGAGTCCGTTTGTACTAAAAGCTTTTTTCAAGATTTCAAGATTACCTTTCTTAATTCCTAGAACATTATATCGAGATACTACTTCTTCGAGTTGTTTTTCGAACTCAGCCGTTTGTTCAGTTATAACCTCAATCTTAGCGTTATATGCTGAACGAGCTTCGTTCTCTCTCTGCATCACATCTATTTCATTTTTCTGTATTGCAATAGTATTCCGGATATTAGTAATGCGAACTTTGAGAACTTCTTCGTCAACTAATACAGTAGGAAGTGTACTATCAACCGAGCGATATAACTCTTCCCACTCTTTCTGTTTTCTAGTCTTTATTGCGAAGTTTTCATTGTTCTCTTGAATCTCTTTAATTTTCTTCTGGATATTTGTGTGCTTGTCTTTTTCGATTTTAACTTTCTCTTCTTCTTCAGAGATATGTTTTTTCTTAAAATCTTCTGTAACGGGTTGTTCACAGGTAGGACATACATTTTCCAAGTTCTCCATCTTTTTGATGATTTTTTGTCCTGAACCGATAGACCCCGCTATGGCGCCTAGCTGTGACTGCAACTCATCGTATGAAATATGCTCGGAAGCTTCAATTGCTTGAATTTCCTGTATATTAATTTCTTTCAACATACTTTTATATTGATTATTTTGAGAAATTTGACGATTTGTTGATGAAATATTTTTAATTTCAGCCATAAGAGAACTCAATGCTTCCTCATCCTCATCCGAGATTTTCGGAAGATTTACAAGTTCTCGTGGGGTAGTATCCGTCAGTTTATTATTTTCCAACCATTTCTCAACAGTGGAAATACGACCTTCAAGCTGGGCATATTCTTGTTCAACCCCTCGTGAAGCTTCTTTAAAAATTTCAAAGAGATTTACATACTTTTCTAGACCAAGCAAGTCTATCAGGAACTTTTTACGGTTCGCATCGGTAGCAGTAAGAAAATTCAAACTAGCGTTAGGATGTTGATATACTACTTGTGTAAAAGTTTTAAAGTCTACGCCAAGCACTTCTTGAATAGTTTTATAAGTATTGGTAGCCGTATGACTACCAATATCTTCACCATTCTTAATGAACTTTACTTTTAAGTTAGACTTTCTTTGAAGGTCGATCTCATACTCGTCAGATTCTTTACTGAACGTAAGGCTGATAGAGTATCCATTCTGCAACTCTCTGTTAGGAATATCGGCTTTCTTGATACCTTTGGAGTTTTTATTAAATAGAACTTCTTCCAAAATGAGAGGAATAGAAGATTTTCCAGCGCCATTGTAACCCAAGATTTGAGTAAGTCTGGTGGAAGCTAAATCGAGTTCATTGCCTTCTCCATAAGAGAAACAATTACTCCATTTCAATATTTTTAGCGTAATCATTATATAGTCCTAATATTTCGGGTATTTTATCTTCAGCTATTTCTAGCACGTAAGTTAAGTATTCTACTAACTCTTCTCCAACGGAGAACTCTTTATCCAAAACAAGTGTCGCTTCAGAACTTCGTTTTACAACTTTCTTATCGAGAAGGTCACTGGAGCCTACTTTTGCTAGGTCTCCGAGGTCTCCTTCTAGTTCGTAAATAACATGATCATATAGCCCCGTGATCATTTTAGCAGGGTCACTGACTGTTTTACGAATAAGTTGTGGAAGCTCCATTTTCTCCCAGTACCAATCCCAGTCTTCAAGTATAACTAGAACTCCCGTTTCTACTTTCGATCTATGAAAGCTAGTAGTCATCGGACTTCCTGGGTATACTATATTTTTCTGGCAATTAGAGTGGGAATGCAAGTCTCCCGCAAATACTTTTGGAAACCTTGCAAATCTTTCTAAGTCTACTTCCGGCTGAACATGAGGGGGTATTTCACCCCTCACATGAGTAAAGACCGGAAAGTTCTTATTCAGCATCTCAATAGAATTCTTCTTGTGTAAATCACAGTAAGGAAGAATACTAAAACCTCTTTCATCTTCGTATGCTTCGTCAATAATAGTAACCTTATCGTTTAAGGAATGGGTTACTTCTTTTAACGCCGTAAAGAATGTTTTATTCTTTCTAGTCGCCTCATGATTACCGTCATAAATGAGAGTTTCAATCTGACAACCTTTTACAAAGGTAAAATACAGTTCTAGTTCTTCAATAGTTGGAACTCTATCAAAGATGTCGCCGCCAATAATATGCAAGTCTGCATCATCTTCCAACAAATAAATCTGGTGAAAGAAGCTGTCATAGCGAGCACGTGCCCAATTGACGGGTACGTTCTTCTGACCTAATTTTATGTGCCAATCGGCGGAGAATAGTATTTTCATTAGCTAATGTCAAACTCGTCTTCGATTGAGGAATCAACTTCATCTTTACCAGAACCGCCAGTAGCGATTCGTTCCAGCAACTCTTTTTGAGCATCTGGAGTTGGTCGAGGAAGCAACTCATCAATAGAAGTAGCACCAGCTACAGCAGCTCTCTCGTCATCATTTAAAGGACGAATACCTTTCTGACATTTGAGAGTTTGAAGAGTATATTCAACATTATATACGTTTGGTCCAGTCTTGGTACGCTTAAAGTGAATGTCCCAACCTACATCTAAGTCGGTAGGGTCGCCCAAGTCTTCAGCAGCAACTAGAATCTGATCCATTAATTTTTTCTTTAGATTAAATACTTTGGTTTTACCGTCTGAGGGATCAATACACTGCACAGAGTATGACCAGCCGCATTTCAGGTCAGGATAGAATTCTCTAACCCAATCTTTTTCTACGTTTACAAATGCTTCTTTCTGTCGATCGAAAGATAAACACTCCATAGGAATGTTCTTATCGTTCTCGCCCTTAACCCAGTAGATATACCGAGGAAGAAGATCTCCAAAAATACGAACGCAGTTATCGCCGTTTTTGTAAGTGAATTGTTCTAGCGATGACTTTTTAGCTCCGCCAGCAGAGGATGTAAATTTAATACCCATAGTTTTTTCCTTTAATGTGTGACTTCTTCCCAGCAGAAGAATATTTCATCTTCTATTCTCGATAGTAGCCTGTTGTTGTCAATAATTTCAGTAGGAACCGGTGCTAAGAACAGGTTCAGACTGCGTTTGGTTGTGGCTTCATATTCAGCATAGCTGCGAAAGCTGGCCAGTGCCACATACTGGGCCAACTCATTATCACCGAACTTTCTTCGGTTTGATATTATTTTTTCTGGGTGCAGTATAAAACTATCACCTGACCAGTCTTGTTGTGACAAGCGATAGATAGAGTCGTACCTATTTCTAGGTAGAGTAGGATATGTTAAATAGGCAAGCAGCGTAACTATTGAAGAAGAATCTCCACTCGTTGCCGCATACATTTTTGCCCAGTTAAAAAGAATCACTGCTATATTCTCGAAGTCAGTTGTATATTATACGGGAAAATAGCTCCCGTGTCAAGAAATTTTTTTCACATGTCCTTAAAGAAAACATTATACCCTTGCTGAAGGTAATGACCTAACCGAAGTTTGGCTTGCTTCTCAGCCGTCTTTCCTTTAAGATTAATATCTACTACTACAGGGTCTATCTTTCCTGGATATTCTCTAATAACTCTGCCTACAAGCTGGGTTAATAGAGGTGTGTTGCTTACTGGAGTGGCAAGTATTAAACAACTTAAAGGATTAACACTAATGCCTTCCGAGAAAATACTTTGAGTCCCTAGGAGTATATCTACTTTTCCACTTTGAACTCTTTCTATTTTCTTTTCCCTCTCTGCCAGAGGAACTTCTCCAGTAATCAACTCACAATGTTCGCCTAATGTTTCTTTTACTCTTTTTAGAAAGTAAACTCGGTCAGACAATAATAGAACCTTATGTCCTTGCTTTCTATACGCCGCAGCGAGAAAACAAATTAACTTTCCGTACTCTTCTTGCCGAACCAAATCATTAATACGGTTTGCCCAAGGTATCTTAGCCCCATCCATAAATCTTATCTTTGTTTGGATAACCTCTATAGTTGGTTCCATATAGTTTTCTTTGGGTGGAGTGAACTTAGTATGCCCAAAATAATCAGGCATAATAACATGTTTTCCATCCTTTCTTTGAACCGTACCAGACAACCCTATTTTATATCTAGCATAACTAGCATCTACTAGTTTACTGAAAGTGTTAGCGGGTATATGGTGGCACTCATCAATAATAATGGTTCCGAATTCTTTTTCTATTTTTCCACGCAACTTGTAAAGTGTTTGTATATTGCCAACGACTATAGGAGGAGAAATGTCATACTTCCCAGACCCTATAATCCCTGGCTCTATACCAAATACCTTCCTTATCTCCTTCTCCCATTGGGTTCGTAGAGACACTGTATGCGTAACTACTAGAGTTTTTTGCCCAAGCTTTGCAGCAACGGCTAATGCAGTAAAAGTCTTCCCCCAAGATACAAAAGCATTGATAATAGCATTATCTTCTATAGCGTCGTATACATCCTGCTGACTTTCCCGAAGGTCAAATCCGAACTTTGGAAAATCTACAGGCAGTAGTACTCGCTTATCTTTTATTTCATACCCTTCAGGAATTAAGTCGAAGCGTCCAACAGGTATAGATACTAAACCATTTCGTATCTTCCTAACATTTTTAATCATGGTAGGAGCTACATCCGATCTATATGAATCTATTTTATAGGTCAAAGCTTTATCCAAGGCATTAAAAGCCTGGGGATCAATGTCCATATAAATTCTGTTGGATACTACCGCTTTCACTTTTTAGTCCACATCTCTTCTTCTAGTTTTCTTTTTTGGTACTCTTCTTTTCTTTTATGAACTACGAAGTTTTCTACCCAGGCTAATCTATCAGTCAAAATGTCTAATCTACTTAGCGTTTGGTCTAACTTTCGTGAAATTTCGTCTATTTCATAGTCTTGTTTCATGTAATACCTTTTGTATATTTCTCAGTAAGGTAACTTCTTACAAAGTCGCTTCTTACTATATCCGGTATGCCAAACTCCACAAAATCAAACTCGTACATACCTTTAATTATCCTAATAAAATCTTTCAATCCACTATTTTTAAGGTCAGACTGGAAGAAATCACCGCAGAAAATAATTCTACAATTCTTACCTACCCTAGTGATAATGCTGTCTAACTCATGGAAAGTCATGTTTTGACATTCATCCACAATGATCACACTATCATTAAAAGTTGTTCCTCTTATGTAAGAAGTAGTTAAAAAATTGATAACTCCTTTTTGCTTTAGCTGTCCATAGGGATTATCTCCACGACTAAACAGCTCTTGCATAATACTTACATAAGGAGCCTCATAGACTTTAGATTTTTCATCTTCTGTTCCAGGAAGAAATCCCATTTCCCTTGTGGGGACGGCACTTCTAACTAAAACTATTCTACTGTACTCTTCTTTTTGTAGGTCATCTAATGCTAGATATAGTGAGATAAAGGTTTTACCCGTTCCTGCACATCCATGTAACATTAGGTGCTTGTAAGAATCAAAGACTGCAACTTGAGACTTTGTTAAAGGCTCTATCTCTTTTAAATAAAAGTTCAGCGCTGATAGAGCATCTCTTTTTTGATTCCTTCTTCCCATTAAATTTTCCTCCTGCTATCTTCTAGTCTATCCTCTGACAAACTATATAATAGCCACGGGCGAGAGTTTAAGTGTAAAACTTGAGCCCAGTCCATAGCTAATGGGGGTTCTTTTACTATAAAAGCAAAGTTTACTCCCTTCAGCCAAATTCTTGAATGAGTATTTTGTAAGTCTTTTCTTACAATTCTTATTGATTTTATTTTCTGAAACTTTGTCCTTTCGTATGAAAATATAACTCCGTTATTATCTATCAACACTGTAGTCTTATTTTTTACAATGTCTAGAAACTCTTCGTATACGCCAGTCAGTCTTCTCTTTTTATGTGGTGTTTGTAGTCTTCGTTTTCCAAGAGTATCTCCAGGCTGATTTCTATCATCTACTACTAAGTCATTGACAAGCAGCAAGCCATCTCGAAGATAGAAATTCTCTGTGCCTAGAGAGTACACAGGAAACTTTATAGACCGAAGTATCTGTTTATAGGTTAACGATATTACCATACTTTTTACTGAATTTACCCATTGAGTAATCCTCGCCAATCTCAAAGTCACAACCTACAGGAGCGCCGGAGATATAAATACCTCTGTCTCTTTGTATTTCGGTTTGTAATATCGAACAATATTCTTCTACTTCATCGTTCGGAACTTCTGCAAGCACGGAATCGTGAACCAATGCGAAGATTTTACTCTTCATCTTTTTCTGGTTTAATATTCCATGTGCTTCTATAGCCCCGATTAAGTTTATGTCGGAAGCAGCAGATTGAACTAGGAAGTTAAGCCCGGATCTAACGGCATGTCCTTGAACTCCTTTATTGTCTGACTTAACGTCTGGCAATCTTCTCTTTCTACCGAAATGAGAATAGATACTGCCATTCTTTAAGATAAGAGCCTTTTGGGCTTCAATCCACTCTTCTAACTTCCAGAAAGCACCAAAGTATTCTTTGATGATTTGTCTAGCCTGGACAACTGAAAGCTTGCCTCCGTCTTTAGTAACCTGCTCACTGATTTTATTTGCACCGGCTCCGTACATAATACCAAAGGTTACTGCTTTTGCTGCTTGACGGTAGGTCGTATACTTCTCTGCCACATCTTCGACTTCACAGTCTAGTTTAAATACTTTGTGTGCAATCGTGGAGTGGAAGTTTCCTCCAGAACGAAACACGTCCTGAAGCTCCAAGTCATCTGCCAATACGGCAGCGACATATACTTCGGCAGTTGTTAAATCCATTGCAACAATCTGATGGCCTTCGGGAGCACGAATACACCCTTTCACAATCGGATTGTCTCTCGGAAGTTGCTGCATATTCAGTTTACCACTAGAAGATAGTCTTCCGGAGGTAGTTCCATGAATATTGAAGTTGGTCCGTAAGTGACCGTCCCTATCAAGCTGTGGAATAATCTTATCGAGATAAGTATTCTTAATCTTAGTTTTCTTACGAACATCTAAAATTAACTGTGGAATCTCGTGTTGAAGAGCGAGCTTCTCTAATACTTCAGCATTAGTTGAGTTTTCTCCCTTCTCCGTCTTAATTCCAGTAGGCTCTAGCCCAACATAGTCGAACAATAACTTACGTAATTGTAGAACACTATTTGGATTAAAGTCTTTACCTTCTGCTGCTTGGAAAGCGGCCACACCAGGATGGCTTTGCAATTTACCAACAGCAGTAGTAATCTCTTCTAGCATAAGATCCTGACTCGCTATGAGCCTTTCCTTGTCAAAAGGAACTCCATTATCTTGAACAGCCATAAGGAACCTACAAGCGGGTAGCAAGATAGTCTTGTATACACGCATCAAGTTAGGATTACCTTTCTTTAGTGCTCTTTCAAACTTTTCAAAGATTGTAAAAGTAGCACAGGCATCGATAGCAGCATAAGTCTGCATAACTTCAAAAGGAATCCACTCCCATTTGAAATCATCTTTTAGCACACCATTCTGCTTACGATACTCGTCCATCCAAGTATACATAGGTTTCTCATAGTCACCATAGTCCGTGTACTTCATAGCGAGCATCTTCAGGCCGTGAGTGCCTGGATTCTCGTCAAGCATATAATGCATGAGCATTGTATCTTCAAACTGTGAGAGTTTCACATTGAAATGATACTCAAACATTGGAATATCGAACTTAGCGTTATGGAATACCATTCGCTTCTTATCGAATAACTCCTGAAGTTTCTCTTCTACAGACTCATCAATAGTATCGGCATTAATATAAGCACCTGAATCAGGTTGATAGCATAAGCTAATACCAAGAATATACCCATTCCGAGGATACAGACCAGTAGTCTCTGAGTCGATTCCGATAAAGTCGTAGGGCGAGTCAATACATCTTTGAATGTAATCCAAAGTCCCTTCAGTTGTTGTAATACCGACAAATTTTTCGTCATTTATTTCTGCCTTCTTCTTGTCGCCAGAAATATACCCGATGATATTGTTTCTAGCATCTTCCCAAGTCTTCTTAGCCTCTGGCTTAAAAGACAGCATCGCGGGATTAATAGTAGGAAGAAATTTATCATCTACTATAGTTCCAGCATATTGCATAACTTGAGTTACTTTCGTATAATATTTTAGTGGTTCTGAGCCAATTAGAATTATCCATTCATAGGCATCAGGATTAAACTCCAGATCTACGTCCTTCATTAAAACTTTGGATAGCGTAGGGTCTGAAGCAAGAGAGAATCGGTCAAATTCAAACTCATTCTCGAATAAGCGAACGTAATCGTTTCTACTTGGTTTTGATTCAATCAAGGCTATACTAGCCATATAGTTTTCTCCGCAGTCCAGTTACTTGATTTTGTCCGAGTGAGCCTGGATCTCCAGACTTTAAACTAATTACTCGAACGGGAAAGTCTCTCGCTAATTTCTTTACGTGTTCTGCTGCTTGAACTCCTGCTTGGTCAGCATCGAAAATCAAGTCAAGGCCCGTAACGCCTGAAATCTTTAAATAATTAAACTTTGTTTCGTTAAAATTCTTAACACCGAAACAACATATTGCATTCTCTAGTCCTTTGTCGTGAAGGTTTATCATATCAAATATACCTTCTACGAGAATAACACGCCCCTGTAGTGGGCGAACTTGTGGAAACAGAGGCAGTTTTACTCCGCTAGGGTAGAACATATACTTATTGTCTAAGGTTCCTGTTTCATCACGACCTTGGAAAGCGACTATTCTTCCACTGGCGTCCTTAATAGGAAAGTTGATCCTCCCTATAAACTGCTTATCGTGATGACGAAACGCTTCAAATCTTCTATAAGTTTCTGGCTTTATGTCTCTCCAGTTTCCGATATAGGACATAAATCCTTCGGGCATTGAGAGACCTACACCAGCAGCTCGTAAGTTATTGATAAGTCTTTTTAGTTTTTCCCTACGCATTTCTGTTTCACTATAATCTACATTATAGTGGCGGAATAAACTACCTTTGTAACCGCAAGAGAAACAATTGAACACCCCAAGAACTTTGTCAATCCTCATACTAGGATTGCCATCGTCGTGTTCTGGATTGAGACAGCGAATTAAAACATCTCTGCCAGAGAGTTTGTAATAAATACCTCTCTCTTCAAGTAGTTCAATTACTGCACTCATAGTTCGTATACCTCTTCATCGGGACCGTCTTTGTCTTTAATATAACCCGTCTCAGGGCCAATAGCTAAAGACGCCCAGTCCATAGTAGAAGTAAAACTTACTTCATCAGAGTTTCTCATTTTTGCACAATTAAAGCTAATGATATTATCTTCTTTAGCGTGTGCGTCAAGAGTAAAAGCTGCATCCGCAGCATCTAATATACCCTTAGCAAATCGAGCTTCGCCGGAAGCATCAATCTGATAAGGAGACACCATAATAAATCCATAATCTTGTGCATAAGTTTTCAACGCTTTACTTACTTCTATCTGTTCTGTCCAGTCATACTGACCCATACGCCCATTGGAAATCATAGAACGCTTTACTTGGTTGATATAGTCAACGATTACAACTCGTGGCTGTAGTCTTGCTACTTTCTTGTCTAGCTCTGTACGAATATTTGCTAGAGTTAGAGAAGGTGCATATACAACATCAATCTGCTTTTCTCGCAAAGGCTTTGCTGTTAGTTCCTCATGATAAGTATCAAAGTCACGATGTGAAAGATAGCGAGAAAATGCTCTCTCGCCGTCTTCAAATCGTTGAGACCACCAACGAGCAACCTGTTCCCACTCACCTATAGATAGGTTGCGGTTGCGTATTGCAGCCGCAGGAACTCCAGTAGATATACTACATATCCTCTGCATAGTTGCTCGTGATGACATCTCTATCGTAAAATACATTACTGAATGGCCGGATTCATAAGTGCTAGAAGCGATATTAGCGCAGGCAATAGACTTACCAGCACCACGCTTTCCACCAATAAGTACAAGATCGGACGGGCCAAAGGTTTGAATACGGTCGAAATCGTGATTCAATCCTAAAGGAACATTCTTCTCCAACTCTTCAATCGGATCAAACAGTTCCATTTTTCTCATGTTTGTACTTGTATCTTTGAGGTCAACTTTCTCCTCTACGGATAATACAATATTCTGTAGGCTCTCAATATTTTCCTGTGCGGATTCCATTGCAATCGAATCAGTAAGATAGGTTTCTAACTGATTCATGATTTCAATTTGAGTGTATTCATTCTTGAGATACTCTAGTAGAGTAGCACCGTCTATGTCTACTTCATCTACTTTCTCCAAGGCGAAGAAACGGTCACGAAGGGTCGCGTCTCTTACGGAAAGTCGTAAGTCATCAAAAGTAGGAATGATACTATGAGTTTCTACATACTTATTTATGTAAGACCATATAGAGGCAAACTCAGTTGGAAAGTAGTGCTTTTGGCAGTTCGACCAAGTTTCTATATCGCTTTGCGCGATAATAGTCTTGAAAAGAACGCTTGCCAGGTTCACTATTGGTCATCTCCGTAATAAGTATTAAGCGATAAAAAGCCAGAGAGGGGCACAAAGCCCCACTCCAGCAGGGGGAACTAGGGGATTAGCCCGCAGCTTTTGCTGCTTTTGCTGCACCATCATAGTTAGAAGCAGTAAGGCCACGTCGAGTTAACATAGTCTTAACACCTCGGGCAGTTTTGCCAATTTGCTCTGCGATTTCTTCGACAGACAAAGAAGCTACATCTACACCTTCGAGAGGATCAGCTTTAGCCGCAGCCTTGCTTTCCTTTTGTGCAGGAATAGAAGCAATAGAGCCTTGACGTAACAAAGATAAAGCTTTACCACGAATTTGATTAACGGTTCGGCCAAGAGCCTCTGCGATATCTTCGAGGTATGCGCCGTTAGAGGCGTGCTTAACAAACTCTGCTTCTTCAGCATCGCTAAAGGTACGAACACTTTCTACTTTAGGAGTAGGTTTGACGTGCTCGGTCAATTGCATAGACAGCAATTTACCTTGGATTTGCTTGGAAGAAAACTCGCCACCTTCAAAGGCTTCAGCGATTTGACCGTAAGTATACTGGCCAGAGTTATCAGTTACGAAACTATTCAGAGTAGTTTCTTGTGCGTCAGAGAACGCACGAGTAGTTACAGAAGCAGAAGATTCTACTTCGTGACCCATTTTACGCAGCTTAGAAGCTACAGAACGGGGTGATGTTTCGAGCTGGTCAGCAGCATCGACAACAGTTGCGTAAGTTACTGGGGATTCAGAACCTACGAAATCGGTAAGAGACGCTGTGCGCTCTTCAGTCCACTTTGGAATTGCCATAAAATTAATTTCCTAATAATTGGTTAAGGTTAGTTGTGATAGAGACCCCACTATCTCTAGCTTTCTTGGTTTTTGAAGATTCTAGTCCACTCTCATTCACTAGGATTGTTACTTCTCTTGTTAAGGAGGATTTCACAATATATCCCTTGCTAATGAGAACTTTCTCTGCTTCTGCTTTGGTTTTAAAGGATGTAAGTTTGCCACTAATGCAGACAACACCCTTAGGCTCAATAACAGAAACAACTTCATTTGACTCAAATGAAAAAGGTAGCCACTTGTACTCACGGAGAAACTTGGTATTGTACCAGGTTAGCAAATTATTGCTAGCCTTAGGGCCAAGCCCCGCCTTAGTACAAGCCTCCTCGTTCAGGTCATAAATACTACTTACTACAGAACATAACTTTGATGCTGCCGATCTACCTATCAGTGGAATAGAGAAAGCGGGTAAGATTTCAGAAAGACTAACTTTCTTGGAATCTTGAATCTCTTCAAAGAGTTTTGTTGCAAGTTTTTCAGAATTAAGAGCCTCTACCATCTCACCCAAACTCAGTTCATAGATTTGAGGTATTGAAGTTATTCTGAGTTTCTGAATAGATGATGGCCCTAGCCCCTTAATTTTCAAAGTAGAGGAAAAGTGTTCGATTAACTTATAAGTCTTAGACTCACAAGAAGTATTATAGCAGAACAACTGATCGTTTTCCCACACCAAAGGTGAGGAACAACTAGGGCAGTGTGTTGGTGCTACAATTTCTTTCAAAAGACTTTCTCCTACATTTGAATAGATATTATACGGGGTTTGAGTTGAAAAGTCAAGAATTATTTTTTCGGAATAGCTAAAATAATCTCCTTCTTTATTTCAAAACACTCTGTATATCCACCGAACTTTTGCTGGGGTATATACTTGAATTGTTTGTATTCTTCGTGTAATGCTTGTTCTAGCGTCCACACATTAAAAAGTGAGTCGTGGTAAGTTCTCTGTATACGAATCTCGTAGCCATTAAACCCACGACTCCTTCTCAAAACGTCTTTCCAGTTTTTTCCTGAAGCGATGCCTATCTTGAGACATTCTCGTTTCATAGTACGTTTATTAACTAATACTACGCAGTAGAGTACCCCTTCGCGGGTAGCTTCTTCAGGATTATTCTGAAAATAAGTGAGGTTATAAACTCCACTCATCTGATAATTTTAGGGAAAGGAATAACATTTCCTACAGGCTTATCTTCCACGGACTCCGAGGACTCCGATACATAGATAATACCGCCTTCAGACTCTTCTATTCGTTTCTCAAATCCTGGTTCAAGATATGCTTCTAAAGCAGCAATCCAACCTTCTAGAATTTTCTCACGAGTTTCTTTTTCGATAGAAAAGAAATAATCATATAAGCCTGTGGCTGACACATAATGACTTCCATTGTCTTTTAGACCCATCCATCCAAAGATATTCTCGTCTTCCATACTATCATCAAACATTTATTTCCCCTTCCACGCGCCTTACGACTCTTGGTATAATTTCGCCGGATCGAATTACTTCGACAGTACAACCTATCTCAAGGTTAAGCTCATTGATATACCGCATATTATGTAATGTGGCACGACCAACAGTAGCTTCTCCAATAAGCACAGGCTCTAGGATAGCAACAGGGGAAACCACACCGGATTTACCCACTTGCCAGATCACATCAAGTAGTCGCGTAACGACACCTGGAGGTCTTTCTTTCAAAGCAAAGGCACCACGAGGATGGTGAGCGGTGTAACCCATCTCTTCATATTTCGCATTGTTGTCAACACGGAACACTAGACCATCCTGCGGGTATCCTGCCCAGTTAGACGCAAGAACAGTATCGAAATTGTCCGAAGAGAGATTCGACATGTCTTCCGTCCACAACTTTTCCACACGAGGCTGAATATCATAAGCTACGAATCGAACTTCTCTAGTGAGAAACTCTTCTTCAGACTTGAGATTCAACGCACCAGAAGCATAGTTTCTAGCGTTAGGAATAGTCTCAGGGGCAACAACTTCTCCCGTAATCTGAACAACACCCTTGCGAGTAATGCTAGTAGGGACAAGATGTTTAACTTTATTCATAATATTTCTGCCCTTCTTACCATTACCCCGAGTAAGAGCCAGCACTAATTCACCATCGTAGTAGCCCAGCGAAACCGCTGCTCCATCTAACTTGGGTGTGATTACTGTTGCTCCAGTAGCGTGGTCGTAAGGAGGATGTTCTTCACCCACAAAAACTTTCTGTAAGCTATACATAGGATACATATGATCGAACTCAAAGAATTCGTCACTATAACCTACTAAAGCGTAGTCAGCGTCTGCGGCAAGAACATCAAACTCAGCATCAGAAATTATGGGGTTGCCCTCATAATAAGCTTTGGCTGCTTTGGCTATAAACATATTAGTCATAAATACCTTTGATTTAAAAAGAACATTATGAGGGCATTTCGTTAAAATGTCAAGAACTATTTTTGATATAGGTCTCGAATAGTTTCTCCGAAATGTTCCTCCAATACTTGTTTACTTTCAGCTAGAGACAAGATCTCCGCCATAGCAATAAACAATTCTTTTGAGGTTTCGACTTCAAGAGGTATAGAAAGACCCTTATTAGAGGGCTTCCACTCTTCATCAAAATCGAGAAAGTATTCTCGAAAGTGAAGATACTCTTCCTCTCGAAACTCATTCACCGTTAGTCGAACCTGTCTATAAGGTTCTGATACGATAATTTTCGAGTATGCTTCCATCATTCATTCCTTAGCACAGTGGATAAGGGAACGACTGAGGTAACATTGTCAGCTTTCATAAGGCGAAAAGAATCCGTGTCCCAACAAAACATTAGGACAGTATCATCATCTTCTTTCGCTCTATTTTTCTTGTCTTGAATGTAAGGCGTGCTGAAGTTAATCGTACATACATTGTACTTTGTCTTACCGGAGTTGGGACTCCTGTAAGTTATAATTGCATCCCCAGCACTATTTACTTTCTTCTTTAGCTCTTCTTTTTTCACTAATTAGCTCCAGTATTACATTGAGCAAAACCTCTTTTGTCGTTGTAATTTTTGGACTATTAGTGGTTGCCTCACGAGGTTTGACTGAGCGACAAAGCGCAGCAAACCCCGTGGGGACTTTTAAGACGCTACTTTATTCATAGCATCTGCGAAGTATTGTGCAGCTTTACCAGTGAGCTTTGAAACAATATCCTCATCAATAGCTACACCAGCATCATTAAGAGCTGCTGTGAGTGCTTCCTGTGCGGCAGCTTTGCTGATTCGAGTTCCGCCAGTTGAAGCGGCTTTAGCACCGCCACTAGAAGCAGCAGGAGTCTTCTTGACATATACTCCAGCTTTGGTTAGAATCATTCGCACACCATTAGGGCTCTCACCCATGTCTTCTGCGATAGCTTTTACAATCTCCATAGAGTTCTCTGGAGTTGGTTCTTCACTTGTGTAGGCATCAATTGCCTGTTGCTTGGATTCGTCAGTCCACGCCATTTTCTTTCTCCTGTTTGGTTTAAAAGGTAGACCGGCAGCATTGCCAGTCGCTTCAAGTTGTCGCATGTAAAAATTATATCCCATACTTTCCTCAATTTCAAAAACATATTATACTAGCTTTCGTCATCTGAGTCAACATATATTTCGGTGATATAGTTAATTAAACTTTCGTAATAAACATCGCTTCTAAAGATAAAAACAATGAAAAATGCGGGAGCACCCACTAATACTACAGGTATTGTGGTTCCATAATAAATGAGACCGCCCATAAAGTTCCACCTGAAACCTACTTCTCGAAATGCTTTTACATTGAGGTAGATTATACAAAGGGCGGTTGTTAAACAAAATATGGCATAATAACTAAACTCTAGCGGTATTGATTCCATAAGTTTTCAAATGCTCCAATTTACCGAGGTCATACGCGGGAACAAAAGCATTATAGCCTCCCCCAAGATTGTCCTCGTTACTAACCTCTCTTATCCACACACGATAACAGGGGCCGTAGCCTTGTTCGTGTGTGGCGTCAAGAGTTGCCATTACTTCACACGAAGTGTGGTACTTGGCCGACCAAGCAACCTCTCCAACGGCAAAGCTATCGGATACACACTCGTCTGGCAAGTATTCCATTTCATATCGTTCATCACCAGCGACCCTTCCTGGGACTCCCAGTTTCTCAACGATAGTTTTTACAAAAGCAACAGAGCGAAAGATTCTTCTAGCAATATCGGTAAAGCTTTCTCCCGTAAGGTAAGACTCTACGATTTCTGCAATTTCAGCATTGTCAGCGGGTCTGCCACGCTTCTGTGCTTTTCGGGTTCTTCGGTACTCTTGGTCGCTCTCATAATCTTCAATAACTTTAGAAAGGCGACTGGTATTATAGCTAATATTAAGAATACTACACGCTTCTTTTTTTGTAATCGGCTTTTCCGCTGACAAAAGTCGTATAACCTTTTTAATGTTTGCATCAGTTAGATTTTCTCCTTCTTGTTTTTTAATACCTCTTCTCATTTATGCTGCCCTCGTAATTCGTTGTTGATAATCTGCAAAATCTTCATCCCACCAGTAAGGCTTGTCTCTATACTTCCAGCTTGCAAAAGTAGCTTTGTCAAGGTGATAGTAGCGTCGATAAGATTCTACTGGGTCGTCATAATCTTTTAGTTCGTCTGGCATAGCCAACCCGAAAGTAGTAAAACCCACACGCTCCATTCTTTGAGGTTCTGGTAGGTTATTTACTACTTGGGCTATAGACTTATGATCTTTTCCGTAACGGTAACGATACTCTTCGTTAAGAGCATTACCATAGCAGTGAGTCCACTCATGATTGTCGAGAGAGGAGCGAGCCCATATCGTACAAGGATGATTATACATCATTGGTAGATAGGGGGTCAAAGGTCTTTCCTCTGGTGGAAGATGTTTGATTTCTGACTTTAGACCGTTAAGATAGTCTCGTTCATTCTTGTCAAGTGCGCGAGGCACAAAGCCAAGGTACTCGTCAATCCAGACTGAGGTACACAATATCTGAGCTACTTCTAAAGGCATTTTAACAATGTGTTTGTCGACATGGAACTCGGCACAACGGTCAAGGTCGTCGTCAAGATAAAATAAATTCATAACACACTCTTTTCACAATTTCCATTATTATAACAGCAGAAGAAAAAAATGTCAAGATTTATTTTTGCCCTCAACTACCAGTGACGCAGTGTATTAGCAATTATGAAGAAGCAGGTAACAAAGTTTACTAGAACGAGAATGCTGCGAAATATCATAACGTGATTGTCGTAGCCCTCTGTTTTGTCGTCACTAAAAGAACCGATTGCAAACTTCCAGATTGTTATTAGCTTACGCATAATCCTGCTGCTTCATTTTTGTCAGTCTTTTCTGAACTAAATCTTCTAGGGTACTACTATCTATACGGTAAGATGTTCTAAGGACGCGTGTCATAGCGATGACATCTGCTATTTCTTCAGTAAGATTTTGTAGATACTTAGGATCCTCTTCAGTTCCGTGTCTTAACACTTTAGAGCAGGCACGAATTAATTCACCACATTCTTCCATAGTAATTACTAATTGTTTCAACTTATTCAATTCCATTGGTGTATTCCATTAGTTCGTCAAACCCTCCGATACATACATCATCTACAAAAATCTGAGGAAAGGTTTTAAACTTAACCTTTGCCCAGAGTTCCATAATAGTGTAGTGATCGTCCAAGTGATAGTATTTATAATCTAGCTTGAGGGTTTTACATACGTTCTGTGCTTCTACACAATAGTTGCAATCCATTTTTCCATAAATTTCTATCACAGATTCTTAATCTTATAAAAATTAATATGGTCGGTCCAACCCTGAAAGGATTGCCGAATATGGCACCAGAACTGCCCATTATAGGGTGGCTGGTTAGTGTCTTTAGGGAAGTTTAAGTTAGTTTGTTTCATTTACTTTTCCTTAGGTTTAACAAATACTACAAGTGTTCTTCGAGCAAAATCTTCTGATTCTATATCGAAGAGTTTTAAAATTTTCTCCTTCCACCATGTGGGAGACTCTACAATAAGATGGGCATTTCTCCCATCTGATAGTATCTGTCTAGCAGGGTAACATGCAATAGTTAGGAAAGCTTTCTCAAGGGTACACCTTTGAATGTCTTCTAAAACATCATCTATCAATGAAGGCTCAACATGCTCTAAAACATCTATGCAGACAAGAAACTTTTTAGGTATATTAGTACTTGCTTTATCGGGGTATCCCGGATCATATTCCGTAACATCTATATTAGGATTATTTAAAGACTTTCTAAAACTACCATGAGCAGAGCCGTAATCAAGAACTTCTTCAAAGTTATTCTGCTGCATATAAGTTAGTATGCCTCCAGTATATAAAGGAGCTGTCTGACCCCAGGAATGGTTGGTTTCTCTATGTGTATCTTCTAATGTTTTTCTATATTCTTCTGATACTAACATTCTCTAATTCCTCTTTTAAGTTACCTTTTCTAAAGGTTGTTAATACACTGTTTGGGGTACAGTTAACTACTATATTTCGTATAGGCTCTTCTATACTATCAAACGCGGATAAAAATTTAGGGTACGGACTGTTCTTACTTAATCCGTCTGGATGTTCTCCAAAGAAATGTCTTACTCCGCCTATCTTTTGCATATTATAACCAACAAGCAAGAACTTCGAACAACCCATTAAAAATGCTATGTTTAACAACTGATAACCTGAATTACTGCCCCAATGTATAATACTAGAATCTGTGCTCAAACTTCTAGCATGTTTTCCTTCTACTATATTTAAGTTAAACTCAGAGTCTCTATACTCCTCTGCTTGTGTGTAAGCCTCTAAGTCTGGATATTTTTCTCTAAAAGGTTTTGCGTGTAGATCCCACCAAGCTTTATCGCAAGCATAATGAAGGTCTAAATAATCTACTAGCCTATAAGAATCATTACAACCAAAAATAATGAAATCATTCTTATAGGGTCTTATAGTCTCTACCACCTCTTCAGTCAGAGAAGGGCCTGTAGCTACAAGAATAGCCGGTTTGTTACGATACTTTAGAGGTATTTTCATTGATAAAAAAGCCGGACATTTCTGCCCGGCTTACCGTTTCTAAGCGGAAGCGTAGCTTACAGCCATATATGCTAGTGGTGCTGTTACGCACACTACAATTTGAAATACAGCCTCAAGTACACCCCACTTTTCTTTTACGAAGTTCTTCATTGAATCTCCAAGTTACCCAATAGGTATTGATGTGGGCTTACTAGAGGGCGAATACGATAGGTCTATTTTTAACATTCCGTTTTCCATGGAAGCAGAAGAGACCTCTAAGGCATTGTCAAGCTTTAGATGCTTCTCAAAACTTTTTCCTGATATACCTTTGTGCACCCAGCCTCTACCTTCGTTATTCTCTTTTTTCTCGCCTTTAATGGTAAGAATATTTTTGTGAACGTTCACTGAAATTTGGGTTTTGTTCCATCCTGGAACAGCTACTTCAACTATATAGCCATTTTCTACTTTTTCAATGTTATAACGAGGATATTCTGGTGCCTGTTGAGTATATAACGGGCTGTTAACTAAATTGTCGAAACCGACAAAGAATTTTTCAAGATTTACTGCATTCATAAGTTTTCTCCTTTTAAGAAAGATGAACTTGCCCCTTTCGGAAGCGTAACAATCGTTTTAATTTACGGATTTTGAAAAAGACACAGTTAGACTGGTATCAATTTCAGGGTATATTATATCACCTACACCAAATTGTGTCAAGAAACTTTTTTGCTCAACTACCATCGGCTAAATAATTCTTGACATAAAAGCCTTAACATCGTATAATATACACTTAATCAGAGGAGATTGTATGAAAGTAAACCTAGTTTGGATTACCCCCGAAGCAATGAAAGTCATCGCCTATTGTGCGAGGGTTAGTAATCCAGCAAATCAGAACAATGAGAGAACAGCCCCGAAGTTGTTGAAGTATCTTAAAAAAGAAGCACACTTTAGCCCTTTCGAGATGGCTAGCGCTTGCATTGAAATCGAGACTACGAGAGACATTGCTCGCCAGATTCTGCGGCATCGCTCTTTTAGTTTTCAGGAATTTAGTCAACGCTATGCAGACCCCACTCAATCTTTGGATTTCTCTACGAGAGAAGCGAGACTACAAGACCCACGTAACCGACAGAATAGTATTCCTGCGGATAATGATGGTCTAGAGATTGCGTGGCACAGTAAGCAAAGAAATGTAATTAGAGCAGCCACTGAAGCATATGACTGGGCTATAAGTATGGGAATTGCAAAAGAACAAGCGAGAGCAGTATTGCCAGAAGGTAACACTCATACTCGATTATATATGACAGGAACTTTACGCTCGTGGATGCACTTCTGCGATCTACGAGGCGGAAACGGCACTCAAAAAGAGTGTTCAGAAATTGCAGTAGCCTGCAAAGAGATTCTCTGCCAAAACGGTGGAGACGTCTGGGGAGACTCATGAAACGTATTAGAAATACAATTTTAACTGTAGCAATTCTAGCTGGATTGTTATATATTAACTGGCAAAGCAGTATGATGCTTGTCAAACACCCTGAAATGTATCAAGGAAATCCTTACTTATGAATGATGTTTGGAATGGAGAGTCAAGAGGAAACAGCGATGTTATGCAAGAGCGCATACGAATTTGGCACAGAGACCGCAATTTGATTGATGGCAGTACTGATAAAGACCAGTTCTGCAAGCTCATTCAAGAATGTGGGGAACTGTCAGATAATATGTGCAAAGGCAGAGACATGAAAGACGATATTGGCGATATTATGGTTGTGCTTATTAATATTATGGAACGCAATAACTACTCTATGATGGATTGTCTAGAGACTGCGTGGATTGATATTAAAGATCGCAAAGGAAAGATGGTTGATGGCATCTTTGTAAAGGAAGCAGATTTGTGAAACTTGTTGAGGCATTGAGAAACGGCAATGTCAATATCACTTACGAAAGTTTAAACAGCGGAAAAGAGATTACAAAAACATATACTTTGAAAACTATATTTAAAGTAAATGTTAGTCTCAAATCAGATAAACTTATTGCTTATGATGTAGAAGCAAAGGAATGGGAAGACATAGAAAGGTCCAGCATTAAAAAATGGAGTATAAATGAACAGAGAAGAAGTATTTAACCAACTGAAGGAAGACGAAGGTGTCAAGTATGAAATCTATAATGACCATCTTGGCTTGGCTACTTTTGGTGTTGGTCATCTTGTTATTGAGAGCGATTCGGAATTTGGTTCGCCCTTGGGTACGTCGGTATCAGAGGAGCGAGTTTGGGAAGCGTTTGAGAAAGATCTGGACACATCTATTGACGAGTGCGAAGTTCTTTTTGGCCCCAAATGGCATGACTTTCCTGGAGAAGTTCAAGAAATTGTGGTAAACATGATGTTCAATATGGGGCGTCCTCGTTTGTCAAAGTTTAAGAACTTCTGTGCTGCACTAGAAGAAGGCGATTGGCCGAAGGCTGCCGTCGAAGGACGAGACTCGCGCTGGCATAAGCAAGTGACGAATCGTGCGGAACGCCTCATGGTACGACTAGAAAATGTATCTTAAACTCATACTTGTTCTAGGTGTAGTCGGAGCTGCTGGCGGTGCATATGCGTATCACCAAGTCACTGTTGCAAAGTTAGAGAATGCGGTCATTCAGTTAGAGGCTAATAATCGTACTCTTAAAGAGAACAACAATGTATTACAGGCAGCGGCCGAAAACAATGCGACGAAGGTCGCGGAACTAGAGGCTCGAAGACAGGAACAGCAGGCTCAGGTAACTGAACTTACTGCTGTAACAGCCTCTCTTCAAGCGGAGAAGTCTAATTTTATGAAAGTATTTAAAGACCATAATCTTACTCGCCTTGCAAGAGCAAAGCCTGGCTTAATTGAAACAAGAGTAAATAAAGCCACCGCTAGTATCTTTAGAACAATAGAAGAAGAGTCGAAGGAGGTTGAAAATGCGAACGATTAGTATATCATCATTACTACTTATTAGTGGGTGTTCTTGGTTTGGCGGTAAGGATATGCCAGCACCTTATGTAATACCGGAACCTGTCGTAGTAACTAAAATAGAAACAGTTCCTATTCGTATCTATCAGCCGCCTCTACCTCGTGAAATAGACATGCTCGATGTTAACTTCTGGGTAATAACTGAAGAAAACTATCAGGAGAAACGGGCGGAGATTGAAAAGATGCTTGATGGACAATTTGTAGTATTTGCTCTGACGCCAGACGGGTACGAGAAGATGTCCGAAAATTTACAAGAGTTGCGCAGATACTTTAAAGAAACAAAAGAAATTATTCTATACTATAAAAAGGCCACTACTTATGAGACTGAAACAGAAGATCAATCACAGAATGGACAAACTCCAGGAAATGATGGAAAGCAATCAACACCTGGAGAATGAAGAAGCGGCCTATGATCTTACCCTAGAAGTAAGTAAGTTTTGGTCTGTATTAGATGAAGCTGATAAAGATTACATACAAATGTGTCAAATGGCTATTGAAGAACAAAAGGAGTGGAATGTATGAGTGCGTGGGAGAAACAAGTTGGTGGAGACCACTACAAGAAGTATGCTATTCAACCTACAGAATATGCTGAGAGAAACGGCCTTACTTTCTCTGAAGGTTGTATAGTGAAGTATATTACTCGTTGGCGTGACAAAGGTGGAATTGATGACTTGCGAAAAGTTATTCACTATGCGGAACTCTTAATAGAGTTAGAGATACAGGCAGATAAACAGGTATAAAGTTATTGACACAACAAGCTTTAGCCCATATAATATGCACATCTTAAAAGAAACAAAGGAAAAATATAAAATGTCAGTAAAATTCAAGCCTAATGAAGTTGTATTTGATAGAAAGACTAAAATCAAAACTGTGCGCGTATTCCCAATGGCAGGCGTGAAAACCTCTGAACTTGTGGAACTGTGTACGAAACCAGATGCTGACCTGCGTTCAGGTGAGCGTAAAACCCGTGCGAAGGCACGAAACGAACTAGCAAAACGAGGAGTAGCGCTATGAGAAACTTTAATTTTAGCATGAGAGACCGAGATCATAATGATGAATCTATCTCTTTTGACTTTGACAGTAAGAATGATGCTGATGTACGACATAAGCTGCGTAAGTTTTTCAAGGCTTGTGAAATGTCTGTAAATGATGAATTTACAGATGAGTTGTTTGAACGGCGAACAATGGTCGCTATAAAACTAGAAGCAGTTTGCGCTGAGGGTACTGACCCTTCCGCAGAAGAAGAGCTTTATGACTTACAAGAAGCTTTTGATATGGTGATTGCGCATGTCGAATCCGAACTATAGACTACTTCAGCAGGCGTTAACCGAACTGAATGCAGACGGTAACGAAGAACGTGGGCGTGAAGGAGAGGAACTCAAGATAACGTCTGACGGGTATGTGAATACAGCCCCGTCGGGCGAACTTCCAGTATGGAAAAAGGTGGTTGCTTCAGGACATCACGCAGGAGTTACAGAAGAACAGTGGATTGAAGTGTTAAAAGCACTACATCGGGAAAATAATTCTTGACAAGAATCCTCTTTGCCAGTATAATTATATTTTAAAAGAGGGAAAACTATGATAATTTCAGGAAGTATTGACTATTCTTACTCGGGTAGGAAGCGTAGTGTGAAAAAGACTCGGAAGACCGAACCAGTGTTTCGCCCCGCTTCTGGCCCTTTGTTTAAGAATATGAGGGAGGATAAATACTATCCTTCTGCTCCTATGATGAAGTATAAGCCACCAGCGGATGTTTCGTACAAGCGAGAGGAAAGTAAGAATTATACTGTAGCAATCGCCTATAATAAAGGTGGTTACATGGTAATTGGTAAAGATAACATTAAGGATATTGGTAAGTGATTCATACACCGCTATTTAGAGCCAAGGAAAGACATATACAAGATAGACTTGTTATGGTGTGCCTTGAATTTATTGAGCTGAACTACGATAAAAAGTTAGCACAGCTCAGTAGAGAGGAAATGAAAGAGTTGGATGATTTTGCTTTTCGTAATGTTAGCTCTGTAATGTGCTATGGAATACGAGAAAATATTAAAAGGTGGGAAAGAGCACATGAAACCACCGTAGAGGGAGGAGAATACTTGAAAGAGTTAAACCTTCGAGAAGGAGAGGACTAAGTGGCATACAGCGAACAGGTTATGGATCATTATGAAAACCCACGGAATGTGGGAAAACTAGACAAAGATTCCCAGACTGTTGGTACAGGTTTAGTGGGTGCGCCTTCGTGCGGTGACGTAATGGTTCTACAGATAGACGTAAAAGATAATATTATCTCAGATGCTAAATTTAAAACTTATGGGTGTGGAAGCGCTATTGCTTCCAGCTCACTGTTAAGTGAGTGGGTAAAAGGCAAGAGCTTAGAAGAGGCTGGTAATATAAAAAATACGGACTTAGCTAATGAACTTGCACTTCCACCTGTTAAGATTCATTGTAGCGTACTAGCAGAAGATGCTATAAAAGCTGCGATAAAGGATTACAAAGAGAAACAAGTATGATGATGGATAGGTTGTATCAGGAAGCAGAAAGCATTGTTTTAGCAATGTGGGACGAAGAACCTGAAGAGGTGGCGGCAGAGATTTCTGTTCAGCTTTCAATTAGCGCAGATTATGCGTGGGAGTTAGTTCAACAAGTTATTGTAAACGAAATTCGTATTGAAGAAGGTTACAATGATGGAGACAATGATTTATTTGATTGGGACGGAGACGCACTAGCCTCCGCAGGATTTGGGACTGATGAAGACTACTTCTAATATTATTGATTTTGCGAAGTATAAGAAAGCTAAACAAAGAGCGATCTCTGTAGTAGTAAACGACAGTTTTGATACTACTACCTTTACTTACACCGTAACAAATGATATTGGAGAAATGTTTGAGTTTGAGATACCTTACCCAAATTATGATGATTTTTTCGACAGTTAATAAAAAATAGTTCTTGACACTTAACTTATTTACCGTTATAATTGTATTCATAAAAGAGAGGAAGCTCTTTAAAAATCCACTAGAGATACCCCCTAGTTATTTGGAGTATCGCCCACACCCCTCAGGCGTAAATGAGTGGAGGATTCTAACTTCCTCCTAGTTAGACGGTATAGTTGCTACGATAAGTGACTCTTCGGAAGGCAGTCCGATGCGGATATAAACTGCCCTTGGGGAGCTAATGACCCCGTTGCCCCATAAACTGGTACCGATTCCTATGGGCACGTCGAACCTTAGGCGGGAGACGACGTTAAAACAAAAAGACCTACCGAGAAGAGAACTCGTAGACCATCTCCGTGTAAGCAAGCCACGTTAATCAAAAGGATCTAATCCGGTTGCAGGTTTTATGGCTTTTTTCCTTGATAAAAGGCCACTATTTCTGAGATGAGGCAAACTGTCGTGGAGTAGTTAAGACTTCCCCGAAGAAGCACTACACCTCATCGAACACCTGGGGGTGAGCAATCAGCCTTAAAGCGTAACGCGCCCCCACCTATTATAGAGGTCTTTATGTATGTATGTATTTGCAATAATATATCGAGTAAAGACTTAGAAAAAGACCCCTTTCTTATTCATAAAGTGGGGTCTAAATGTGGCAAATGTGTTGAGAGAAATCAACAAGTAGTTTGTGGAAACCTTAGCGTATTAGTAGAACCGGAAGATAGACTTCCAGCCATTCAAATGGCATAGCGATTTATAAAAGGAGTTCATACATGCCAGCAGGAAAAGGTACTTACGGCAAAAAGAAAGGAAGACCCTCTAAAAAAGGAAAACAAAAGATGCCAATGGCTTTCTTAAAAAATATTAAGAAGAAAAAGAAATCAAAAAAGAATCGTAAATAGTGGCTGCTCGTGGATTGTATGCAAATATAAACCGCCGAAAAAAGAAGGGTACTAGTAGAACGAAGAAAAGGTCTACTATCTCACCCAAAGCTTATTCCCTAATGAAAGCAGGGTTTAAGAAGAAGAGAAAGAAAAGTGGCAGCAAAAAAACGAAGAAGCGTTAGAAAGAAAGATCCGCGCCTTAAAAGAGCTGGGGTTTTAGGTTTTAATAAACCTAAACGAACCCCCAAGCATCCCAAAAAATCCCATGTTGTCGTAGCAAAAACTGGCGGCAAAGTAAAAACAATTCGATTCGGTCAGCAAGGTGTCTCAGGTTCTCCCAAGAAAGCGGGTGAGTCTAAGTCAGCTGCTGCTCGTCGTCGTTCTTTTAAAGCTCGTCATGCTAGAAATATTGCAAAGGGTAAGCTAAGTGCAGCTTACTGGGCGGATAAGGTAAAATGGTAGAAGTATAGAATACTTTAAACTATTAATTTAAACAACAACTCAAGAGACTACTAATAAAAATGATAAGAATTTTACTTTTACTACTAGCCTTTCCCGTATTTGCGGAAGAAGCTCCGATTGATGATAACATTATTCGTACTGATTCTACTACTAACAGTACAGTTACTACAAGATCAGATACATCGACTACCTTGAGGTCTCCTCCTGCGTCTGCTATTACGCCTACTATCAACACTTCAAACAGCGATTTGTGTACTTTTGGAGTTGCGGGGGCTGTTCAGACACAGATTTTGGGTATCTCTATGGGTTCTCAGATAACTGACTCAAATTGTGAACGCTTAAAACTTTCGAAAACTCTGTACGATATGGGAATGAAAGTTGCAGCAGTGTCTACTCTGTGTCAGGATGAAAGAGTATTTGACGCGATGCTGATGGCTGGAACTCCTTGCCCTTTCGAAGGTTTGATTGGCGATGAAGCAAAAGCAGCATGGAAAGTAAATGAAGAACTTGAACCCTCCGTGGATGAAACGACGGAAGAAAAAGAAAAAGGATTAGGTAATGGTACTAAGACACTCATGGGCAGTGCCGGTGTTGTTAGCCTACTGCTCTTACTCGTACTCTAGCGAAGAGGTATATGGAACAACCACCAACGCCGCGAATATTGGGTTGAATTGGGTGATGTCTAATATCTTGCCGCAAGCGACGGGATTGACTGTAAACAATGTAATCTATAGATATACCACTGAAAAAGACCCTGAAGCCGATATGTTGGTTCACGTTCAAAATGAGAATGCGCAAGGAAACGGATATATCTTTAGAAGCACAGACGACTGGTCAGGTTTGCCAGGAAACTCTATTAACAAAACAATTCCTGTAGGTGCTATAGGAATTGATTTTTGGGGTGATGGTTCTATCGAAGTAGAAGGCTTTGGAACAGTTTTAGACCCAGAGGTTTATTACACATATCAGTATGTTCCGTGTGATAATCCTCAGTCGGACCCAGAATGCCCAGGTTATATTGACCCGCTCACGCTAATTCAAGAGCCTGAAATAGATACTTCGAGTGAAGAGTATATTCAGGCAGAGTTGGATCGTGAAACGAACATGAAAGCACAAAAAGAAGAAGAAGAAAAAGAAGCACGAGATAAATTTGCTAAGGCCACTGAAAAGAAAGTAAGGGATAGTTTAGAGAATATGTTAGGCTTATCTCCGGGGGCAGGTCTGCAAAAAGAGCAGGATGCATTACTACACAATGCACTAGTACGAATGAGTTATCTTTCTACAGAGTATCTGGGGGAGATAAAAGGAGGGGAGTACCCAGATGCAGAAATGCTTAAAGATAGTAATCTGCCAGATAATGCAAGTGCACGTAGAGTAAACTTTGCGCAAGACATAATACACCAAAAAATTGTTCAATCTCAATATGATTGACAGAGTAAATGAGGAAACCACATGAAAAAGTTATTTATTTTATTATCAACGCTAGGTCTAGCAGCCAGCATTAACGCGGAAGAAATGGAAGTAGTGGGGAACGTTGCTTCAAAATGTGTAGTAATTCCCGATACCGCAGGTATATACGGTAACCCAACGGCGGATGTATTAAGCACTGATCCTTCAGACGGTGGGGTTGATCCTATCGTTCGATTTGATGTAATTCAAGCAAGCATGTATAAGGCTAAAATTTCCTATCCCATAGAGTTTTCGGAATCGCCTACACTAAATGACATCGTTAACTGGACAGGAAGCGTTGGTACCTCTCAAGTATCAGACACTAGCATGTCTGGGTACGATGCAGCAAAAATTGAGTTTGATAATGTTACTGAGTTTAGTTTGACTGTTGCTGGTAGCACTTGGTTCAAAACAGAATCACAAGCAGACTATGGCTACGGCAAAGCATTTCCTGGTGGTGTATATCGTGCGGTAGTAAGTGCTGAATGTATCGCTATCTAATAATTTTATTACTGATGAGTGGAGAAGCAAGTGCTCACTCATTTGTTCCAACCTACCCGGAGCTGAAACCTTCTTATGTTGAGGGTATACTATATACTACAATGAGTCTTTTCAATGCTAGAAAAGATGTAGAATACTATGAGTTTGGTGTTTTTAATGCAGAGTGGGAGAAAGTACCTTTTGCTATGCAGAATAAAATTATGCGTTTTAAATACCTCGAAAAAAAAAAATTGATATTTATATAAGGGAGAAGGACAAACAAGAAGTAGTTTACATCTGTTCAATATCAAAACTGATTATAACAGGTGCATCAAAGACATCGGTATCTTCGAGAGTTTGTTCAAAAGTTAAATGAGATTTATACTATTAATGCTATTCTCGTCCTACGCAATAGCCGATTCTAGCTCCTTGAATCTAAACTTACCTAGCACTCCGGGTTCTTACGCGAGTGATAGAATAAGAACACAGGGCAATGTAGAATGCTCAATGGCGATTGGCGGAAGTGTAAATTTAGAGTTTGGTGTAGTAGGTGTTTTAAATGAAAACGGGCCTTACCGTAGTAGCTTAGGTAGTTATTCAGAAGACTACGATTCGGAAGGTTTAGTGAAAGACGTTGGGGTGTATGCAAAGATTATTATACCTCTCAATGCACCTAAAACAAGATTAGACTGTAATCAGCTCTATAAATTGGAGCTGGCAAGACAGAGAATAGAATTACAAAAACTACAGCAAGAGGTGAATAACCTAAGAGCGTTAAAATTTGAGGATGATGGATAATATGAGTGAGATATCCGCAATACCAGCAACTAACGTTGTTAGTTTATTTACTAGGGTCCACAATGTAGGGCCAAACGAAGTTATAACACACATAAAACACAATCAACAAGATGGCGGACCAATTAAAGTCTCCGAGATAAGTTATAAAACATATAATGCACTAGGAGAGTTAGGTCCCAATCATAAAGCAGCAACATATTTGGATGCTATAGTATAAGGAAGATAATGGATAAGTATGAGGCGGTTACAAAAGTAAACAACGTATTCGAGTATCAGTATGATAGTGACCAGTATCAAGTTGCTGACTATTGGCGTGTACTTGATATGAGCCAGGATAAAGATCAAGGAGATTGTGAAGATTATGCACTTACTGTAGGCTGGATGCTTGCAGGGCAGAGTCGTATGAAGTTTCTTTGGATGATTCTCACAAAAAAGATTAAGATTTGCTTTATTAGTTATGTGGATGGTGGTCATGCAGTACTAGAATACGAAGGATTATTGGTCGACAACTGGAAGAAAGAGTGGACTCCGCGTAGCATATATGAAAAAGATTATGCACAGTATAAATGGGAATATAAATTTTACTATAATCCTCTAGTAGTGGTAAAGAAGCTTATTCAAGGTAAGTTCTGGAAAAAATAATGGCTGAAGTAGAGTTTGGAGGTATGACATTCAAAGGTGGGAAGATGATGATTCTTCTCACTGCTCTTTCTACGTTAGGTGGGGCGAGTTGGGGTGCATTTGAATTCTACTCTGACTATATGGACATGAAAGAAATTGTGGCTAACATTGATGTGGGCGTTATTGAGTCGCGAAACAATGAGATTGAGATTAAACTCGACGCAGTACAGGATTCAGTAGGAGAAGCTACAGACTACTCTCGAAGTATTAAGAATGATTTACGAGATGACTTTAATCGAATGGAGAAGAATGTAGATCGCGTGGAAGATATGGTTCGAGAAAACGATACAAAAGTCGCTGAAATGATTGATAAAGCTACTGAAAGATTTGACAATAAGCGAGATTCACTCTATAATGACACGGAGTTAAAACTTCAAGCACTGGAAGATAGATTAAACAAGAAAGTGCAGGCAGTGTTAGATAATCCACTAGCAAATTAATATGAGTTACTTTAAAAAAGTAATAACATTTTGCATACTTGGTCTAATACTTGGTATGATAGGAGCTATGATCTTTCTATGAAAATTCGTATAGTAACTACATCGAATAATACTTTATACGGTTCTCTGCTCGGTGAAGAAGCGCAAACAATGTCACCGCAAGAGGCTTTGCACTGGGTAATGAATAATGATACTAAGTTCATACAATTTCTACAGCCAAACGGGCAAGAAGTATTGCTGAACAAGAATGCTATACTGAATATAGCGGAGGATACATATGATTGAGACAGCGATTGAACTTGCCATGACTTTCTGGCAGTGGGTAGTGTTTGGAGTATTAGTAATCATCGGATTTATTTTTAGTAAGTTTGATGGTCAGGGAGAGCATCGTGTAGGGTTTAAGTATGCTGAAATGCCTCATATGAAGCCTATTCCGATTGCAACGAAAGATAAAGGGTTTTTCAAGGGCATTTGGCACTGGTTAATGGGTGTGCGTCAGTGGGAAATTTGTGACGACTTTCATTTTAAACTGGGCGGTGTAGAGTACGTGATTCCCAAAGGCTTTGAATTTGATGGGGCCAGCGTGCCCAAGTTTTTGGCAATGTGGCTTTCTCCAACGGGTGTATTGCTGATGGGCGGTCTTGTACATGATTATGTGTACAAATATTCTTGTCTAATGACGAAAGCTGGAAATAACACTGGAAAAATGACTCAATCACAGGCGGATAAATTGTTTCGTGATATTTGTATCGAAGTCAATGGATTCAAGTTTTTGAACTACTTGGCGTACTGGGCACTTGCTGCTGCGGGTTTCGTCGCATGGAATGGACATAAGAAACGTGGCACACATCTCTAAGATGCAGAAGTATGTCGACGCTCGTATCGAGCAGTTGATGGAAGAAGCTGCAAAATGCCACAGTCAGTATGATCGGCTTTGGTATAATAAACTAATTGCTGAACTTCATTGGGTCAGCATGATGGGCACTGACATGAAATCTACAAACTGCCCACTAGAGGAGAAGAAATTATGAAATACCTTGGAAAACTCATGGGAGAACGCACGAGCCTTGACGGTGTAATGCTTATAGGAATTTGTGGAGCTTTTATACTATTTGGAGGCTTAGCCAAGATTGCCGCGTATGTCGGCCTGGCATGGGGAGTATATACTCTTCTGAAAACGGAGAAGTAAATGAGTGAACATCATCCAGCAGATGTAAATGGTGACGGTCATGTAAGTGATGAAGAACTAGCAATGCACTTGGAGTTTAAGCGAAAGCGGCTTGAAGACGAAGATGCACAGCGTGATGCGATGAGAAAGATGACATGGTTTGCACTCTTCGGAATGTTACTCTATCCTTTTGGTATCTTTTGCACTGACTTTTTTGGTCTCGACAATGCGGCTAAAATTATTGGGGATATTGCACCAACCTACTTTGTGGCGATTGCTGCATTAGTGAGTGCATTCTTCGGAGCGAATGCTTACTCAGGTAAAAATAATTCTTGACACGGGAAGGTCAAGGGCGTATAATATATGGAAATTAAGGGGGCAACTATGCAAATTCAACAATCTGTGCAAAACACTTGGCGAGCTGAGGGACTCTTTCATGTTCTTCCCAGTTTCGCACTCTACCATAGTCAGGACATGATGACGAATGACTATGGTTTCATCTTTTCGTGGATTATTTGGAGTTGGGGAGTAGAGTTATGGATCGACGCATAAACCCCGTGGCAAAGCACGCTTGGAAGTTTAACAAGCCAAAAGTGTATCGAGATAAAACTAAGTATACTCGCAAGAACCAAAAGGCCCCGCAGTAGTGGGGTTTTTTGTACCTAGCACTAAAATAATTCTTGACTCGAAGCCTTCATTGGTGTATAATATATATTCAAAGTTTTAGAAAGCTATAATAAGTTTTTAACACTTTGTTACAAAAATAAACCAACATAAACCAACAAAAAGGAGTATTGTTATGATACCAAATAAT
>JADHQX010000047.1 GCA_016777745.1 Candidatus Pelagibacterales bacterium | reverse complement strand
TCAATACTAGGTTTGGTGGAGATACTATCCAAATTGCTTCTGAGCAACATTTAGGCACATGGGCTCAAAAAAAAGATAGATGCTCACCAAATTATACAACAAATATTAATTCAGTATTAGTTGTAGATTGAAAAATGAATCATTGCTTGAGCTGGATGTATTTGCTAGCATAAATGAAGATTATTAATGGGAGTAAATAAAACAATGAAGAAAACAATTTTTAAATTTATAATGGGAGCTTCACTTTTGGCCCTAACTTATGGATGTTCTGAACAGAAACAGGCAACATCTTCAGACGAAATTAACGTAGGCGTCATTCTAGGTTTTACAGGACCAATTGAATCATTAACACCAACAATGGCAGCTTCAGCAGAAATGGCTTATAAAGAAGCTTCTGACTCAGGTAAATTATTAGGAGGTACTACTATTACAGTAGTAAGAGCAGACTCAACATGTATTGATGCAGCGGCAGCTACATCTGCAGCAGAACGCTTAATAACATCTGACAATGTCGTCGCTATAATGGGTGCTGATTGTTCAGGAGTAACAACTGCTATTGCAAATAATGTTGCAATACCAAATGGTGTAACAATGATTTCACCATCTGCAACTTCGCCAGCATTAACTGATATAGAAGACAATGGTTATTTCTTTAGAACTGCACCATCTGACGCAAGAGGTGGAGAAATCTTAGCACAAGTTGTATTAGAAAAAGGGATTTCAAGCGTTGCAGTTACTCATACAAATAATGACTATGGCAAAGGTTTGGCTGATAGTTTTAGTTCTGCATATACCGCATTAGGTGGAACAGTAACAATTGATATTGCTCATGAAGACGGCAAAGGAGATTACTCTGCTGAAGTAGGTACGTTATCTGCATCGGGTGCAAATGAACTAGTTGTAATCGGTTATCTTGATCAAGGTGGAAGAGGTATTATCCAAAGCTCAATCGACTCGGGTGCATTTTCAAGATTTGTATTAAGTGATGGTATGATTGGTCAAAGCTTAATTGATAATGTTGATGGAGACTTAAGTGGATCATTTGGAACTATTGCAGGATCTGATTCTGAAGGAGCGGCAATATTTAAAACTGTTGCAAGTTCAAATGGAATTCCAGGAGACGGACCATATGAACCAGAATCTTATGATGCTGCTGCGCTAATGATATTAGCAATGCAAGCAGGCAATTCATCTGATCGTGCTTCAATTGCTGCAAACATAATGAATGTAGCTAATGCGCCAGGAGAAATAATTTTACCAGGCCAACTTGCTAAAGGTTTAGAAATTTTAAGCAATGGTGGACAAGTTAATTATCAAGGAGCTACTAATGTAGAATTTACTGAAGTTGGTGAGTCTACTGGTTCTTTTAAAGAACTAGAAATTGGTAATGGTAAATTTAACACAATCAAATTTAGATAATAACAAATCTAAATTTATTAAACTCGGCAGTCCTAAGTGGCTGTCGAGTTTTATTATTCTCTTTTTATAGTTTCTGGTATCACACCCTGTGGCATGAATCTCATGGTGAGCAATAATATAAGACCCATTAAAAAAAGCCTTAAATGTGGGGCACTTTTAATTAAATGTAGTCTTATAACATTGTCATAATCTAGACCATTAGTTAAAAATTGAACGATAAAAATTGATAAAGGCTCAGCTTCGATCCACATAAACCAAACGAAGAAACCTCCAAATATAGAACCTAAATTATTTCCACTGCCACCGACGATAACCATTATCCAAACGATAAATGTAAATCTAAGAGGCTGATAACTACCTGGAGTAAATTGACCATCTAGAGTAGTAAGCATAGCTCCAGCGATACCAACTACGGCTGACCCAATTATAAATACCTGTAAATGTTGCTTAACAATATTTTTTCCAATTGCACTTGCAGCATCTTCATTATCTCTAATTGCTCTCATCATTCTACCCCATGGTGAGTTTAATGCACGGTTGCTAAAAGCTAAGATAATTAACAATACAATTGTAAAAAGACCTGCATAACAAAACTTTACAAATATTCCAGACGAGTCAATTATCAATTGATTTATAAAAATTGTTTGATCACTTGAGTCTAATATAGAGGAAATTTTTCCAGAATTTATCCATATTACTAAATCAATAAACCAATCAGCCTGTTGTAAGTCAACCTCATAAGGTACTGGCCGACTTAATCCAGTAACATTTTTAACGCCACGTGATAGCCAATCTTCATGTTTAAGTATAGCAATAACAATTTCTGAAATTCCTAGTGTAGCAATAGCAAGGTAATCCGATCTTAAGCCCAGTGTAATCTTACCTATAAAATATGCTATCACTCCTGCTATCAAGCCACCAACTAACCACGAATAAATAATTGGCAATCCTAGGCCACCAAGAAATCCTGTTTTAGCTGGATTGATAGATTCAATTGAACTTACAGCTGGTCTATAAAAATATAAAACAATAAATAAAGTTAGAAGTGAAATTAGTAATACAAAAAATTTTCTTAGGAAAATAGAGTTAAGATTTTTTCTTATAAGTAAAATTAAACAATAAGCAGCTATAATAAATGATAAGCTAATTAAAATTCCAAACCCACCAGATGCCCATGCCTCACTTACTGGCTCATGTGAAATTAGTACTGCAGATACACCACCAATTGCAACAAATCCCATTATTCCAGCATTAAATAGTCCTGCGTAACCCCATTGAATATTAACACCTAAAGACATTATTGCTGAAATTAGACATAAATTAATGATACCTAAAGATACAGACCATGATTGACCAGCTCCAACAGAGAGAAGTAAAAGTCCCATGAATAAGAAAGCTATTGGTGCCCTTAATTTTTGGTTCACAGTGTTTTTCCTTTAAATATGCCAGTAGGCCTGACAATTAAAACAATGACAAGAATGATAAATGAAATAGCAAACTTATAATCAGTTGATAAAAATTGCATTAATCCAGATGGTTCTAATGATGTTGGTAAAATGTAAATCAAGAATTTTTTATATGTATATGTCAGCATTACTTCTGAAAATCCAATAATATAGCCACCAACAATGGCACCAAGAGGATTTCCAACTCCACCAATAATTGCCGCTGCAAACATTGGAAGCACTAATGAAAAATATGTATATGGTTTAAAGCTTTTATCAAGGCCATATAGCACTCCAGCTATTGTTGCTAAGGCTCCAACTATAATCCATGTGTACATAACTACGCGATCAGGATTAATACCTGATAGCAATGCTAAGTCTTCATTATTAGAAAATGCTCGCATTGACTTACCAGTTTTAGATTTTTGTAGAAACCAAAATAATATTAGCATTGTAATTATTGCAACAATTATCGTAATCACTTGAGTAGATTTTATTGCAAGACCCTCATCTAATCCTGTTAAATTCTTAAACTCAACAGCTTTTATAATAAATTTTTCACCATCAAAAAATCTTCTATCATCTGGTCCAATAATAAATCTTACAAGAGCATTCAAAGTAAACATGACTCCTACTGAAACAATCATAAAGACAACAGGAACACTTTTTTGTTTTCTATAAAACTTATAAACACTCTGATCAATTAATAAACAGAGTAAAGCAGTTATCAATATTCCAAAGGGTAGTGCGATTAATGCAGTAGGCATAATGCCACCAGTTATTCCTATACTTTGCAGCCACCATGTAATTAATATTGTTACCATGGTGCCAAAAGACATTAAGTCACCATGAGCAAAATTAGAAAATCTCAGTACGGCATAAATTAAAGTTACACCAAGTGCCGCTAAAGCTAATTGGGACCCATAAGTTATTGCAGGCAATAAAACAAAATTAGAAAGTAAAACTAATGCATTGATTATGTCTATATATTCCAATTAACATTATCCTCCGAGAAAAGATTGTCTTACTTCTTTACTATCTAGAAGTTCTTTACCGGTTCCAAAATGTTTATTTTGTCCATTGACTAAAACATATCCATAATCAGCAATATTTAAAGCCTGCTTTGCATTTTGCTCTACAATTAATATAGCCATACCAGTTTTTTTTATTTCAATTATTCTCTCAAATAATTCATCCATTACTATTGGAGAAACGCCTGCAGTAGGCTCGTCTAGCATAAGTACAGATGGCTTTGTCATTAATGCTCTCCCAACAGCGACCTGCTGTCTCTGCCCTCCAGAAAGTTCTCCGGCTAATTGTGACTGTTTATCTCTAAGTACAGGAAAAAGATCGTAAATTTGATCAATAGTTTCTTCAAAATCGTCTTTTCTAATATACGCACCTATTTCTAAATTTTCTCTTACAGTAAGTTCTGTAAAAACATTATTAGTTTGAGGAACAAAACTAAGACCCTGATTAATTCTTAATTGAGTTGATAATTTAGTTATATCATTTCCCATAAAAGAAACAGAGCCAGACTTAATTTTTAACATCCCAAGCATAGCTTTCATAGCAGTAGATTTTCCAGCTCCATTAGGACCCACAATTACGACAATTTCATTTTTATCGATTGCAACACTACAGCCATGAAGAATATCTGCTCCTCCATATCCACCTACTAAGTCTTTGCATTCAAAATATTTACTTTGCATTTTTTATTTTGCCCTACCTAAATATGCCTCTATAACAGTTTCATTATTTTTTATTTCTTCAATATTACCTTGTGTTAAGACTTTTCCTTCTGCCATGACAACTACCCAGTCACAAAGTTCACTAATAAAATCTATATCATGCTCAATCATACAAAATGTATAGCCTCGTTCTTTATTCAATCTCATTATGGTTGAGGAAATATCTTTTAATAAAGTTCTATTTACACCTGCACCAACTTCATCTAACAGAACCAATTTAGCATCTACCATCATAGTTCTACCTAGCTCTAAAAGTTTTTTTTGTCCGCCAGAAAGATTGCCTGCTAATTCATGAGTTAAGTGATCTAGTTTTAAAAATTCTATTACCTCTAAGGCCTTTTTTCGAATAATAATTTCTTCTGATTTAACTTTAGAATGATTAAACCAAGCTCCAATTAACTTTTCACCAGTTTGAGAACCTGGAACAACCATTAAATTTTCAAGAACAGTTAATTTTGAAAATTCATGCGCTATTTGAAAAGTTCTTAACAAACCTTTGTCGAAAAGTTCGTGTGAAGGACAGTGAGTTATGTCCTCTTCTTCTAAAATAATATTTCCTGAGTCACTCGGTAAATTTCCAGCAATAATATTAAATAATGTAGTTTTACCTGCACCATTAGGACCTATTAAGCCAGTGATAGAGCCTCTTTTAATCTTTAAAGAAACATTATTTACCGCTTTAATACCGCCAAAGTTTTTAGAAATATTCTGAATTGAAAGCATAAGTTATCAAATATATTTCACAGCTAAATTGTGAGCAATCAATTAATTTTATTTGTTTTTGAAGACCTATAATTTATATACAAAGCCCCCAATATTATGGCTAAGGCAAGTAATGCATTAATCTTAATTTCTTCATTCAAAAATAAAACACCTGTAAAGAAGGCAATGGGAGGAATCATAAAGTTAAGTAATGATAAAAATACTGGCCCTTTAAGCTCAATAATTTTGAAAAATAAAATATTTGCAATTGCAGTTCCAAATACACCCTGAATTACTATTGCTATAATTGCTTCATTTGTAAAATCTATTTTAAAGAAAGGATCATAAAATAAAGCTAGTGGAGTAATAAACAAAAGACTACCAAGGCATACCCCTGTTGCCATTGCGACAACATCTATTTTTGGAGCTAGTTTAGATAAAACGGCATTAGTACCATAACAACAAGCTGCTATTAATACTAAAATCTGACTAATAAATTCAATTTTATTACTACCACCTAATGTCAGCAAATTTTCTGGGCCAAATAATACAATCAGTCCAAAAAAAGCTACAACAAAAGCTAAAATTTTTGTTTTATTAATAACTTCGTCTTTTAAAATTAATGCAGATAAACCCAAAGTTAATAATGGCATTGGAGACATTAAAAGTCCAGCAAGCCCAGAATCTATATAAACTTCTGCTGAAGAAATTAAAAAAAATGGAAGTGCCAAACCTAGAAAGCCAAGGACCGTGTAGAATAACAAATTTGTTTTTGCTAATGGAAGTTTTGATCCAGTGCTTCGTAAGTAAATAGATAAAATAATTGAACCTAAAAGAAGTCTAAAAAAAACATTTGTTGTTGGGCCAACATCTTCAACACTGATCTTAATAAATATAAAGTTTACGCCCCAAATTAATGCTAGTGTAACTAGACATAGCCAACTTAATAAATCTGGTTTAAATAGAGGTTTCATTTGAGACTTGTGCAAGGTATGATTAAACTTCTGTGAAGTAAATGTAAAATATGAAATTTGTTCTATCACTTTTAGCACTAGTAGTTCTAATTACCAGCTGTGCTAGCAAGCCACCACAGCAGCAAGAGAATATTTGTACAATTTTTAAACAAAAAACATCTTGGTATAGACTTGTAAATAGGTCTGAAGAAAAATGGGGTGCACCAATTCATGTTCAAATGTCTATTTTAAGACAAGAGTCTGCATTTCAAAATAGAGCAAAACCAGAAAGAACTAAGCTTCTTGGTATTGTTCCCTGGAAAAGAAAAACTAGTGCATTTGGTTACTCACAGGCAGTTGATGGAACATGGGATTGGTATAAGAAAGAAACAAAAAAACCGTTAGCTTCAAGAGTAAACTTTGCTGATGCAATAGATTTTACTGGTTGGTATATAAATAAGACCAATAAAATTAATGGAATTAGTAAAAATGACGCTTACAATCAATATTTAGCATATCATGAAGGTCATGGAGGTTTTAAGATCAAGTCTTATAATAACAAGGAATGGCTTATAAATACTGCCACAAAGGTTGATAAGCGTTCTAAAAAATATAAACAGCAACTTGATCAATGTAAAAGCCAATTCAAAAAGAAGATATTTGGTATATTTTAGATAATAATGAAAAAAATAATTCAACCAATTGCAGTGACTATGGGAGACCCATCAGGTGTTGGGGTCGAAATAACATTAAAAGCATGGAAAAATAATAAGATTAAAAAACCTTTTTTTTTAATTCATGACTATGCATATGTTCAATCCATAGTAAAAAAAATGAAAATTAAGGTACCATTAAAAATTATTAATGAACCTTATCAGGCGAATAAATTTTATAAAAAATTCTTACCTATATATCAAGTAGATGTGCATAAAAAAACACAGTTAGGAAAACCTAATAAAGAAAATGCTAACGCAATCTTAAGATCGATTGATATAGCTCTAAAGTTTGTACAAGATGGTCAAGCGTTAGCTATGGTTACTAACCCAATTGCAAAAGATATAGTTAATCTAGCATCTAAAAATTTTAGTGGACATACTGAATACCTGGCAAAAAAAAGTAAATCAAAGAACTTCTGTATGATGCTTATGAATACAAGTATTAAGGTTGTTCCATTAACCATTCACATACCATTAAAGAAAGTTAGTCATTCTATAAGTAAGAAGCTTATTACAGATACGTTAAAAATAATTAACCAATCAATTAAAATTGATTTTGGAAATAAAAAACCAAAAATACTTGTTACTGGTTTAAACCCTCATGCTGGTGAAAATGGACTATTGGGAAATGAAGAAAAAAATATTATTACACCAGCGATTAATTCTTTAAAAAAAACAATGAAAGTTTATGGTCCTATTTCTGCAGATTCAGCCTTTACAGCAGAAAATTTAAGAGAATATGACGCTGTTTTATGCATGTATCATGATCAGGCTTTAATTCCAATTAAGACAATTGATTTCTATAACACTGTAAACTACACAGCTGGTTTAAAAGTTGTTAGAACAAGTCCAGATCATGGAACTGGATTTGATATAGCTACAAAATTTGTTGCGAATGAGAATAGTTTAGTGGCGGCAATTAAAAGTGCAGCCAAAATAAAAAATAATCGTGATTTTAATAATTAAATTTTTATCTATTAAGATTTCTATTTTCTACTGCATCATTAAAGTTAGAAAATAATTTTTTAGAAAAATCATCTGATGCTACACTAGTTTCAGGATGCCATTGCACTCCATAAAAGAAGCCACCATAGTTTTCTAAGGTTATAGCCTCAATAGTCTCATCTTTGGCAACTGCTTCTATTACTAATGATTTACCTAATTGATCTATTCCTTGAGTATGAAGTGAATTAACTTCAAGTGTATTGGTTCCTGCTAATCTTTCTAATTTACCATTCGCAGTTAGGTATACTTCATGCTGCTTATCATATTGATTTTCTACGTCACTTTTTTTTGAAGCTCTGTGATCCATTCTTCCTGGCACATCATGTATATCGGCATGAAGGGATCCACCCATTGCAACATTAATTTCTTGGAACCCTCTACAGATTCCTAGCATGGGAATTTCTTTATTAAATATATGATCAATCAATGGAAGAACCGTACGATCTCTGGCTAAATCAGATGGCTCTACTAGTTTATCTTTACTATAAAAACCAGGATGTACATTCGAAAGACTTCCTGTCAGTAAAACTCCATCAATACTATCAAGAATTTTTTTATAATTATTAACTTCTGGAAGAGCAGGCAAAATAATAGGGGCGCAGTTAGTTGCACTGGCTAGTGCGTTAATATAATTAGCTCCTGATCCGTGATAAACTCTTTTGTCCTCTGGCTTTGTAATAATATCAGCAAAAAGTGCAACTATAGGTTTCGTAGGTGTGTACATAGCTTAATTTTTATTTACTTCATTAATACAATATATATCATATATATCTTATATATATGGTCTTTAACATAAAAAACAATTCTGAAAAATTTAAACAAGAAATGTCTTGGGATGATCCTCTTATTAGTGATGATCAAATAACTTCAGAAGAAAAAATTGTCCAGATGTCTGTAAAAAGATATTGCCAA
>JADHQX010000046.1 GCA_016777745.1 Candidatus Pelagibacterales bacterium | reverse complement strand
AGTGCATGATATTAATATTTCAAATCCAATAGCAGATATAAAAACTCTTATGGAAACTACTTCTAATAATCTTGAAGGCAGTGCCTTTAAACTTTGTCCAGCTATAGATGAGATTAAGCGTGAGATGAGAGCACAGAAAAACTTAATAGCTGACAGAATGACAGGTAGTGGATCAACGTATTTTGGTATATTTGAGGACAAGCAAGCATCTTTAATAGGACAAGAGTATTTTAAAAATAATTATCCAAAGTGGTGGACATCTTCTGTTAGAACTATTTAATCATTGCATTTCGTACTTGTTACACTAAATATATAATTAATTATCGTTGGGGCGTGGCCAAGTGGTAAGGCACCGCTTTTTGGTAGCGGTATTCGGAGGTTCGAATCCTCCCGCCCCAGCCAGTAAAATGGATAAAGTTATGAGTGATTTTTTTAATAAATATACATCAGTTTACAATGTTTTCTTGGATAACTGGAATTATCAGTCTCAGTACGTATTATTTCTTGAAAAATTGATGTACGAAGAAACTATTCTGCCTGTTTATATTAAAGAAATGATTTTTGCCTACGTATCAGAGCTAAATGGCTGCACTTACTGTAAGAATATACATAAAGAAATATCTAAGAAAATGATAATTGATATGGAAGAGAACTCTCCTTTGAAAAATATATCCTTATCTTCTATTCAAGAAGAGTATAAATCGGTACTGACTTTTTCTCACAAAGTAAATGAAGATATAGATTCTATTACACAAGAAGATGTTGATGCTATCTTAATTAATGGGTTTTCAGAAAATGTCATTTCTGAAATTATTGCTATATGTAGTGCTGCCCAATATATGAATACAACTGTAAGAGCACATAAAATATCAGCTTTAAATGAGGCTATGAACTCAGCTTCAGTTAGAATGATGATTCAAAAAGGTTATCAAGGACTTGCTGAATATATGATTGAGAAGCGTAAAAAATAATTAAGATATTAGTTTGGCAAAACTATAGCCCATATAGAAAAGTGTAATTGTCCCAATAAGGGTGGCAATAGCATATATAATTGCTAAACTTAAATTTCCAGATTCTATTAACTTAAAAAAATCTAGATTAAATGTTGAGAAGGTAGTGAAACCACCTAAAAAACCTATTGTTAAAAATATCTTTAATTGCTCGTTGAGTAAAAGTTTTGTTGTTATCAAGTAATAGATTATTCCTATTATTAAAGCTCCAAATAAATTAACTAACATTACCCCATATGGAACAGTGCTTGGTATTACCTTATTAAAGTAATTAATCAGTAAATATCTTGTTACAGACCCAGCTCCTCCACCAAAAAAAATTATTAATAATACTTTCATATTTTAACCTTCTAGATAAGTCATTATACCAAAGTGATCACTGGGAAATATATTATCTTTTGGAGATGCTCCTACTAATATACTCTTTATTGGATGTCCCAAACCTTTTGAAGTGGGCTTGTTAACAAAAATATAATCAATTCTTCTGTCTACCTCTAAACTTCTTTTGGCATAATAGTTATTATTTGACCAAGTGTAACCTGGATCATCTCGGTTAGTAATTTGCCATGCATCTCGCAAAACAGTTCCTTTAATAGAAGATTTTAGGCCAGTTATTTGCATTATTTCTTCACTTAATGGATCGGCATTAAAGTCCCCACAAAGAATAGTTGGAAATTTAGGTTTTTTTAATTTGCTAATATATTCTAAAATAAAGGCTACCTGATTTTGGCGTATATTACTTTGATCATACTTATAGTTTAAGTGGGTGCATAAAATATCTATTTCAAAACCATCATAATTGACCACACTATGCATCAACGTACGATTTTCATTAAATTCTGTGGCCGTAGGAATTTTATGTGATGAAGAATTTAAAATAGGAAATTTAGAAATAATAGCATTACCAAATGATACACCGTCAATTTCAAATGATTTTGAGTAAGTATATTCATACCCAAATAAATCAGCTATTTTTTTAGCTTGACTGCCATCTGAGTCTTCCCAAACTTCTTGTAAGCATAAGATATCTGGATTTAGTATTAGGAGCTCATTAAATATAAGCTTTTGACGATCTAAATAATTTTCAAATTTCCACCATAGGTTCCAAGATAGAACCTTTATTTCCTTACTATAGGCCAGTTCAGGGTAAGCATCTAAATCTGAATAAGATTTATCAGGCATTTTTAATATCTATGCAAACGCAACCATAATTGATTCAGCAACATAGGCAGGCTTATCGTGACCTTCAATCTCCAATGTAGCTTCAGAAATTAATTGAGTGCCACCATTATCAAGCTTGTTTACTTCACTAACTTTTAGACTGAGTCTAACTTTTGAGTTTACAGGAACCATATTAATAAACCTCACTTTGTTGAGACCGTAGTTAATAGTCATTTTTGTACCTGTAATTGTCCAAACCATTGAACTTAATGGAACAATTAAAGATAGAGTAAGAAAGCCATGTGCTATAGTAGATTTTGTTGGAAGTTCCTTAGCTGCTCTTTCGGCATCAAGATGTATCCACTGATGATCATTAGTTGCATCTGCAAACTGCTGTATCCTATTTTGATCAATAGTAATCCAATCTGATTTACCAATATCTTTACCAATAAAATTTTCTAACTCACTAAAATCAACAGATAACATACAAAAACTCCTTATTAATTTAATATTTAAATAATATCTTAAATTATTATAAAATATATATTTTAATTATGAGCAATATAAGACAGACAAATAAAAATGATACAGATAAAATTTTTAATCTGCTGCATAGATCTTTTGGTCCAGGAAGGTTTGCAAGGTCAGTTTATAGGCTCAGAGAAAAAACCAATAGAGAAACCGAGTTTTCATATATTTATGAGTTAAATAAAGATATTCTGTCATCTATTTCATATTACCAAACATTTTTAAACAATGATATTAAAGGACTTTTATTAGGTCCACTGGCAGTTGATCCAAAACATAGAGGTAAAGGCTTTGGCGTGGAGCTTGTTAAATATACCATTTCTCTTATTAAAAAAACTATGGATTATGATTTCATTTTAGTAGTAGGGGATTATCAATACTATGAAAAATTTGGCTTTAAAAAGATTGATACAACCTTTAACTTTTATGGGCCTGTGAGTGTCGAGAAAGTCTTAATTTTAGATTTGCAAAATAGGCTACAAAAAAATGACTTTAAAAAAATGGAATTTAATTAATGTCTGATAAAAATTATACCTTTGCTAAAGGGCTTGAGACTATTTACGAATATAATAAAAAAGATAAAGACTCATTACCGCCTGTAGACAAGTGGAATCCAGATTTTTGCGGTGATATAGACATGAAAATTATGAGAAATGGACAATGGTTTTATATGGGTACAGAAATAAAACGCCCAGCAATGGTAAAACTTTTCTCAGGAATTCTAAGATTAGATTCTGATAATTGCTATTACTTAGTTACCCCAGTTGAGAAAGTTAGAATTACCGTTGAAGACGCTCCATTTGTAGCTACAACTTTAATTTCTGAAATAAAAGATAGTATTCACAACCTCTATTTTATAACTAATGTTAACGAAAAAATTTTATTATCAAAAGATAACCCACTTGAAATAAAAATTGATAAAGAAACTGAAGAACCGTCTCCATACATTCTTGTAAGAAAAAATCTAAAAGCTTTAATTTCAAGATCAGTATTTTATGAATTAATAGAATTGGCATCAAAAAAAAATATAGATGGTAAAGAGCATCTTACTTTAGAAAGTAATGGAGAAATCTTTAGAATCTATGAATACTAAAAACAATATATCACCAAACTATCTGAGCTCTATTTTCTCAGATAAAAATGATATATCTCATGACTATTTTGACAAGTTATCAGTGAGATCAGATGAGGAAATTAATCAGAATAATAAAAAATTAATCAGCCTATCTAATAAAAAGTTGATCAAGGCAGCAGTTCTAATACCTATAATTTTTGATAACAATAAATGCGATATACTTTTAACATATCGATCAGCAGATCTTAAAGATCACGCAAATCAAATAAGCTTTCCAGGAGGTAGAATAGATAAAAATGACACTTCTCCAGTTCATACTGCCATCAGGGAAACTTATGAAGAAATTGGAATTGATGAAAATTATATCAATATAATTGGGAGCTTAGACACCTACATCACTGGTACAGGTTTTCAAATTTTACCAATAATATCAACTATTCATAAAGAATATTCAATCAAGATAAATGCCAAAGAAGTTAATAGTATCTTTAAATTACCAATTGATTTTTTAATGGATAGCAATAATCATGCGGTAGATAAGAAACTTTATAATAATGGCAATATCTCCTATAATTATAATTTTAATGTCATTAATTATAAGACGCACTATATTTGGGGAGCTACTGCAAGCATTCTATTAAACTTGTATGAAAGATTAAAATGATAAATGAAAATATTAGAAATATTTTAGCAATATCTGAAGTAGAAACCCTATTTAAATTAATTGGGAATGAGAATATTTACTTAGTTGGAGGCTGTATAAGAAATGCACTAAGTAATAAAGCAGTAAAAGATATTGATTTTGCAACAATTCTTAATCCAGATAAGATTATTAATATATTAGATCATAATAATATTAAGTTTCTAGATATTGGAAAAGATCATGGGACAATAACAGCAATTATAAATAATAATAAATATGAAATAACAACATGTCGTTCAGATATTGAGACTGACGGTCGACATGCTTTAGTAAAGTATACGGACAATATCAAAGAAGATTCAAACAGAAGAGATTTTACCATCAATGCAATCTATGTAAATTTTTCTGGTCAAATATTTGATTTTCATAATGGAATAGATGATTTAAATAAAAATAAAGTAAGATTTATTGGTGATTTAGAAAAAAGAATTCAGGAAGATTATTTAAGAATTTTAAGGTTTTTTAGATTCCAGTGTGATTACCATGAAGAAAAAAATGGAAAAGAAGATCTATTGTTAATCCAAAAAAACTTAGATGGCCTGAATAAAGTTTCTAAAGAGAGATTATGGATTGAATTAAAGAATATCATTGGGCATGAAAACTCTATTCAATCACTTCAAGATATGCAGGAAATTGGAATATTTTCAATTATATTTAAAGAAGTAGAGGTTAATCATAACTATAAAAAATTAAATGATATCCTAATTAACTTAAGCTTACCAAATACACTGAGTTGTAAGTTAAGTAGTTTGCTTGATAATGATGAACATAGAATATTAGATTTTATAAAAGAAAATCCAATTTCAAATATTGAAAAAGAAAACTTACTAGGTCTATCAAATATTAATAAAAATATAGTGTCTTATATGTCCATGCGAGAAGCTAGAGCAGCCTTATATCGTCTAGGTAAATCAAATTTTATTAATCAAGTTTTATGTCAGTGGTCTAAAGATTCTAATGAGAAAACAACTATTAATTGGAGAGCTCTTGTAGAAGTTGGCGCCTCATGGGTTAAACCAGATTTTACAATAAAGGCTATTGATGTTTTGAATATGGGCATTTCAGAAGGTCCAAAATTAGGTGAAATTTTAACAGAGTTAGAAGAGTGGTGGATTGATAACGACTTTATTGAAGATCAATTTTCTTTAATTGAGCGATTAAAAGCTATATGTTTTGCTCAACATTAGTTACTTATAAATTATCGCTGTAATTTCATAACTTTTTTCACCTTTAGGTGTATTAACCATTACAAAATCGTTTTTCACCTTGCCTATAAGTTCTTTTGCAACTGGAGATTTATAGGATAGTAAATTATTTTCAATATCAGCTTCTTCGTGACCAACAATTTTAAAAACTTTTTTTTCATCAGTTTCTAAATCATTTAATTTTACAGTACAGCCAAAGACAACTTTATTATCGTGATTAATATCTTTTATATCTATAATTTCAGCATTGCCCAATAAAGACTGTATTTCTTGGATTCTTCCTTCATTGTGGCTTTGTTCTTCTTTTGCAGCATGATATTCGGCATTCTCTTTTAAATCACCATGAGCCCTAGCTTCAGCAATGGCTTTTATGACTTCTTGTCTCTTGCTGCCAGTTAATGATGCAAGTTCGTCCTGCAACATTTTTGCGCCATTCATAGTAATTGGTTCAGTACTCATGTTTTTTTATTTCCAAATTGCTTCAGGTGGCATCGACATCAATATAGCATCAATATTGCCATCAGTTTCTAAGCCAAAGCGTGTGCCACGATCATATAATAAATTAAACTCAGCATATCTTCCACGCTTAATTTTTTGCTTTATTTTGTCATTTTTTGTCCATTTTTTCTTTATATTTTGAATAATAATTTGGGGTACAATGTCTATAAAAGATTTTCCAGTATCTTTAACAAACTCAAAATCTTTTTCAAATTTTTTTGAGTTTAAGCGATCAAAAAAAATACCACCATCTCCACGCGTTTCTTTTCTATGTGGTAAATAAAAATATTTATCACACTCTTTTGAAAACTTATTGTAGTAACCTTTACTGTGCGCATCACACATTTTTTTTAAATTTTGGTGTAATGTATTTTTATTTTTTAGATTTTTAAAACTTGGAGTCATATCCATCCCACCACCAAACCAACTATTTTCAGTTACTATATAACGAGTATTAAAGTGAAATGATGGAATAAAAGGTGAATTCATATGTGCTACAACTGAAATACCGCTTGCCCAAAATTTGCCTGATTTATCAGTACCAGGTATTTGCTGTTTAAATTTACTGCTAAATTTCCCATGAACAGTTGAAACGTTAACACCAACTTTTTCAAATATATCACCGTACATAATACCCATAGTTCCACCCCCATGATCTTGGACACCACTAGATTTTCTTTTCCATTTTTTATAGCTAAACTTATTTTTTTTAAGTGATTTAGAATTACTATTTTCTATGTCTTGAAATATATCAATTGTTTGATTTCTTAATTCTTCAAACCAATTTTTTGTAATTAGTTTTTGCTGCTCAATCATTTTAAGAGCTGCCTTCGCGTTTCAGCAAGTACAATACCCGCAGAAACTGCTACATTTAAAGATCTTGAATTTTTACTCATTGGAATAGTTATCACTTCATCAGCAGCATTAAAAACCTCATCTGGAACTCCAGCACTTTCACGTCCTACAAGAATACAATCATCTTCTTTGAAACTAAAGTCTGAATATTTTATTTTTCCCTTTGTAGATAAAAGAATAATTCTCTTACCCTTATTGTCTTTTAGATAGGAGTCCCACGAATCATGCTCTTCTAGCGAGACAAGAGAAAGGTAATCCATTGCTGTTTGTTTAATATTTTTTTGGCTAAAAACATAACCTGTTGGATGAATGATATCTATTCCAACTTCAAAACAGGCACATATACGTATCATAGCGCCAGTATTTTGCGGAATATCAGGTTGAAACAATGCTAATCTCATTTTTATTATGTTAGTTATGTGTCTACTAAAACTAGGCAAAGTATGCGTCATAGTGACACAAGAATTTACAGTTAGACTAATTTATTTTTGTAGAAAATCCGTAATTAACGTATATATAAACCTTATATTACACGATGGATACAAAGAAAGATATAGATACAGCTGAGACAAAAGTCACTAGACGTGATTTTTTATATTTAACAACTGGAAGTTTTACAGTTGTTGGAGCGGGAGCACTTGTTTGGCCATTTATTGCACAAATGAATCCTGATGCCTCAGTTAAAGCCCTTGCTTCAACTGAAGTTGATTTATCTCCAATAATGCCAGGTCAAAGTATAACAATACTATGGCGTGGAAAACCTGTTTTTGTTAGAAGAAGAACAGAAGAAGAAATAGCTGAAGCTCAAGCAGTTGAACAAACAGATTTACCAGATCCTGAAACTGATGAAACTAGAGTTCAAAAACCAGAGTGGCTAGTAATGGTTGGAGTTTGCACTCACTTAGGCTGTATTCCACTTGGAAATAAGGGTGAGTATAATGGTTGGTTCTGTCCTTGTCATGGTTCGCATTACGATACATCGGGAAGAATTAGAAAAGGCCCAGCACCAAAGAATTTAGAAATACCAAGCTATGTTTTCTTGGATGATAATACGATTAAAATTGGATAAATATTTATGAGTGATGATTACGAGCCTCAGTCGGCAGTTGCAAAATGGATTGATAAACGACTACCTATAATTACCTTATTTAGTGGTCATTTAATGCAGTTTCCAACTCCCAAAAATTTAAATTATTGGTGGACATTTGGAGGTATTCTAACTTTCTGTCTTATAACTCAAATTATTACCGGTTTGGTTTTAGCAATGCACTACATTGCTGACGCAAACTTAGCATTTGCAAGTGTTGAGCATATTATGCGAGATGTAAATTATGGTTGGTTGTTGAGGTATATTCATGCAAATGGTGCATCAATGTTTTTCATAGCTGTATATCTTCATATGGCAAGATCACTCTTTTATGGCTCTTACAAAGAACCAAGAGAATTAATTTGGATCATTGGTGTTTTTATATTTTTATTAATGATTGCAACAGCATTTATGGGCTATGTTTTACCTTGGGGACAAATGAGCTTTTGGGGTGCAACAGTTATTACAAACCTATTTAGTGCAATTCCATTTTTTGGTGAAGCTATTACAAATTGGTTGTGGGGTGATTACTCTGTAAGTGGTGCCTTATTAACTAGATTCTTTACCTTACATTATTTAATGCCATTTTTAATTTTTGGCCTAGTGATATTACATATTTGGGCACTTCATGTTCCTGGTAATAATAATCCAGAAGGTATTGATGTAGTTAAAGGCCAAGACACAGTTCCTTTTCATCCTCATTATGTTGTTAAAGATGTTTTAGCTTTAGTCGTATTTATGATTGTTTTTGCTGGCTTTGTTTTCTTTAGTCCAAATATTCTTGGTCATAGTGATAACTATATTCAAGCAAATCCATTGCAAACACCGGAACACATTGTTCCCGAATGGTATTTCTTACCTTTTTATGCAATTTTAAGAGCGATACCAGATAAACTTGGTGG
>JADHQX010000045.1 GCA_016777745.1 Candidatus Pelagibacterales bacterium | reverse complement strand
CGCATGCGAATGAACACATAAAGCAGAAGTGACAGGCTGGCCGAACGGTAAAGCAATATCTGCCACACGACCGCGTCTTCGATCAGCCGTATTCCAAGCCCGACGGTCGACCAAAGCACACCAGCAGCAAAGACAAACAGGACACCAAACCGGTCCCCGTCTGTGCCTTGTGACGGTTGGCTCATGGTAGTCATTTGGTCTCCTTGGGGCATTTCTTTCTCATTGCTAGCGATGCGGCTGTCGCTTTGGCCTTCCGTTTGCGACACCAAAACTGTCCGTGGCAAATGGATGGCAAGGAATGGCCTCAGACCGGCACCTTCTACCAACGCCGCGAATTGGTACTTCGTCCCGCGTCTTGCCAGTTCTAGCTCAACGCAGAGAACGGCACCCGTTTTCGAACCTGCTGTTCGTAGATGGTGCGGCGAAGGTGTCAGGAGAGCCCAACCTGTGAATTCGATTTTCTTGCTGCGAGCACGCGCAGCGCGCCTCCCCGCCGCACTGCCGAATTTTACTCGTTGCGTGGCAGAGAAAAATTCAGCCATTGCGGCAGGCAGCAGCAAATCTGAAACCTCGCATTCACACTGTGCGGGACCTTACCGCTATTTGGTCAATTAAGCCGAAGCACTGGTTTCGGTTGCCGTACCCGAATTATCAGTCGAAGGGTTTGTTGCGGGTCCAGTCGAATGTTCCGGCGTCCCGTTCCTGCACCGCTTGTTTCCAGCCAACTTGCTCCACGCGGGCTTTGAAGTTCATGCCTTCGGGTGAATGGCGGGTGATGCCGTCGAACACGGTGGCAAGGCGCTGCGTCTGGTTGATCTTTTCCTCGACTGCAGCGTTGATCACCATTTTCTGCATGGCCAATTGGTTGATCGGCACGGATGCCATCCGGGCGGCCAGCGCTTCGACCTCGGCATCGAGCTGATCGTCAGGCACGGATTTCAGCACCAGCCCCATCTCGGCGGCTTCGACGCCGGTTATCTTGTCACCCGTGAACATCATGCGCTTAGCCTTTTCCGGCCCCAGCCTGTGCACCCACATCGCTGTGGTCGGGCAGCCCCAGACACGCGTGGGCATGTAGCCGATCTGTGCGGTGTCCGCCATGATCGTGAGGTCTGCACAAAGCGCGATGTCCGAGCCCCCCGCCACGGCGTGCCCATGTACCTTGCAGATCACCGGCTTCATCGCCCGGAAGAGCGACATGAAGGCCTGCGTGTTGGCCCACATGAACTGGAAATCCTGCATTGGGTCCCAGGGCATGTCCTGCACCACCTTGTTGGGGCCGTCGCCCTCTGCGTAATGGGCCAGATCGTAGCCTGCGCAAAATGCCTTTCCTGCGCCGGATAGGACCATCACATGCACGTCGCGATCATGGTCGGCTTCTGCCACCGCTGCCGCCAATTCGCGCGGCAGATCATCGTCGATGGCATTCATCACCTCAGGTCGGTTCAGGGTGATCCGCCCGATCCGGCCATCCTTTTCATATAGAACCTTGGACATGCTCACCCCCAATCGCTGACGGCCTTGACTTCAAGAAACTCCTCAAGACCCCAGACACCACCCTCACGGCCAGTACCGGATTGCTTCATTCCGCCGAAGGGAGTTCCGGCGCCACCGAAGTTCCCGTTCATCTCCACCATACCCGAGCGCAGCTGTCGCGCCACCCGGCGGGCACGGGATTTGTCGGCGGTCTGAACATAGTTGGTCAGCCCGTACGGCGTATCATTGGCCAGTTCGATCGCTTCTTCCTCGGTATCGAACGGGGTCATGGTTAGAACCGGGCCAAAGATTTCCTCACGCCAGATGGTCATATCGGGAGTGACATCGGCAAAGATCGTGGGTCGAACGAAATGCCCGGTGCTCAACCCGTCCGGCTTACCCATCCCGCCGGCAACAAGCCTGGCGCCTTCATCGATCCCGTGCTTTAGGAAATATTGTATCCTGTTGAACTGCACCCCTGAGACGACCGGACCGATCTGACGGCCTTCGATGTCCGCCGGTCCGACCTCAGTTTTTTCAGCTATGGTTCGGGCGGTTTCAACGGCCTGGTCGTAAATCGAGCGCTCCACCAGCATTCGGGTCGGCGCGTTGCAGGACTGGCCCGAGTTATTGAAGCAGTGGCGCACGCCGCGTGTGACGGCCTTTTCATCTGCATCGGCAAAGATGATGTTGGCCCCCTTGCCGCCCAGTTCGAGGCTGACGCGCTTGACAGACTCCGCTGCCGCCTTGCTGATCGCCACACCTGCGCGGGTCGAGCCGGTGAAGCTGACCATGTCTACGTCCGGGTGCGCCGTGAGATGTGCGCCGACACCAGCCCCATCGCCGTTCACAAGGTTGAACACACCGGGCGGGAAACCGGCCGCGTCGATCATTTCTGCCAGCAACATGCCACTGAGCGGGGCCTGTTCGGCCGGTTTCAGCACCATGGTACATCCTGCCGCCAGCGCAGGCGCCACCTTGAGCATCACCTGGTTCATCGGCCAGTTCCAGGGCGTGATCAGGGCGCAGACACCAACCGGCTCGTATAGGATCATGTCGCCCGGCGCGTGGTCTCCCAAGGGGCGTTCGAAGGCGAAACCCTTTGCCGTGCGGATGGTGTTTTTCAGATGCCCGGCGCCGGCACCGACCTGTGCCGTCTTTGCCAGTGCGATAGGTGCACCCATTTCGACGCTGATGGCCTGCGCCATTTCCTCCGCCCGCGACTTGTAGACCTCCATCAACCGCTCCAGTGCTGCGATCCGTTCCGAGGGGTCTGTTGCCGCCCAGGCCGGGAATGCATTCTTGGCCGCGGCGACGGCCGCGTCAGCATCAGCGACGCCACCCAAAGTGATCGCGGCGATCTTCTCTTCAGTAGACGGGTTTTCAACCGCCACTTCGCGCCCGTCGATCGAAGCTATCCATTGGCCGTTGATATAGTGTCTGGTTGCGTCCTGCATGGCGGTTCCTGTCAGTCAGAGTTCATTGAATTCCCCGGCGACGAAACGGTCGCGGAGAACGAATTTCTGGATCTTGCCCGAGCCGGTCAGGGGAAAGCTCTCGACCTGCACCCAGACATTCGGGGTTTTCTGCGGGGACATGTTTGCGCGGCAATGGGCATGCAGCGCGCCCTTGTCGAGTGGTCCTGTGCCGCGGATGAACGCGCCGATGACCTCGCCCCATTTCGGGTCCGGCAGGCCAACCACGGTGACCTCGGCCACTTGCGCGTGTTCCAACAGGCAGTTCTCGATCTCGGCCGGGAAATGGTTCTCGCCACCCCGGATGATCATTTCCTTGACCCGCCCCGTCACGGTAACATACCCGCGCGCATCCATCCGGCCCAGATCACCCGTATGTAGCCAACCGCCCTCATCCACCGTCTCGGACGTGGCCTTGGGGTTGTCATTGTATTCCAACATCACACAGGGGCCGCGGGCACAGATTTCCCCGACCTCGCGAACGGCGACAGCGCTATTGTCATCGACGCTGCGGATCGAAACCTCGGTCTGCGCGACAGGTTGACCGGCCGTGTTACAGATGTCGTCGATACTGTCTGACAAATGGTGTTGAGTGATCACCGGGCAATGTTCTGTCTGACCATAAAGCGTCGAGAATCCGGCGCCCATCAGGTTCTGCACTCGGCGCACCAGTTCCGGGGCCACCATCGAGCCACCACAGCTGACCAGTTTCAGGGCTGACAGGTCGCGCGGCCTCGCCTCTTGCGCATCGAGCAAGGCCACCACCATGGTCGGCACGCCAAGGATGATGTCCGCGCCGTTCGCTTCCAGCTGGTCAAGCACAACATCCGGATCAAACAGGCTGACCAGCACCATGCGGCACCCCGCCTGAAGGCATCCAAGCGTGACCATCCCGCAGCCCGAGGTGTGGAACATCGGCATGATGTTAACCCATGTGGTCGCCTCGGTTGCCCCGCAGCGACCCGCGTAGAACCGGGCGTTGTTGATCAGCCCGCGATGGCTCAGCACCGCCCCTTTGGGAAAGCCGGTGGTGCCGGACGTATATTGGATCATCGCCGCGTCGCCCGGGGCGACTTCGGGCAAAGCAGGCGGGCGCGACCCTTCCGCGTATAGCACGGCGCTTTCCACGTCCGTGACTTCGCGCACCGATGGGATGCTCGCCGCGACCTCAGCCCCAATCCGGCCCATCGGGTTGCCGCGGAATTCCTCGACAAGGAACAGGGCAACCGCGCCGGATTGTTCCAGCACATAGGCCAGTTCGCGTGCCTGAAAGGCCGGGTTTGCCGTCACCAGAACCAGCCTGGACAGCGCACAGGCATATTCCATCAGCACCCATTCGGGACTGTTGGGCGACCAGACTACCACCCGTTCGCCGGGCGCAAACCGGGTGGACAGAGCCAAAGCCAGCCGCTCGGCATCTTTCAGAAGTTCGGCATAGGTCCAGCGGCGTCCTTTTGTACCGTCCTGTCTGACTTCGACCAAGGCCTCCGCCTCCGGTCGCGCCGCAGCGACCTCGCGCAGCAATGCGCCGATGGTGATCTCGCGTGTCTCCATGTCGGACTGGGCCGGGGCATGGGAGGTGGTGAGGCTCAGCTCATACATCGCTGAAGTCGCCCCCTCGCCCCTTGCCGCTGGCAAACCGGGCTGCACCTTCGACACCTTTGGTGACCTCAGTCTTGCTGCCCCGCCATTCGTGCCGCAGTGCGTCCCGCATCGAAAGCCCGTGCTGGGCCCGCACGGACCGGCGATCCGCGCGCAAACAGCTTTGCGGGAAGCGGGCGATGTCATGGGCCAGCGCTTCAGCCTTGGCGCGCGCATTGCCTTCCGGCACGAAGTATTCGCACAGGCCAATCCGAAGCGCCTCATCCGCATCCACACGGCGGCCGGTGAGGATCAGGTCCGTCGCGCGACCCTCACCCACCAGGCGCGGCAGGCGCACCGTGCCGCCATCGATCAGCGGAATACCCCAACGGCGGCAGTAGACGCCTAGATAGGCGGTTTCTTCCATCACCCGGATATCGCACCAAAGCGCCAGTTCCATGCCGCCAGCCACGGCAGGCCCGGCCACCGCGGCGATCACCGGTTTGGACAGGTCCAACCGGCTAGGTCCCATGGCCGCCATCGGTGGCTCACCCTCATCGGGAAAGTCGAACGGATCAAGCGCCTCGGCCCCGGCAAGGGAGGCTGCATGCTTCAAATCCCACCCGGCACAGAAGGCACCGCCTTCGCCCCAGAACACGGCGACGCTGGCGGTATCGTCCGCGTCAAACGACTGGAACGCCTCATAGAGTGCCTTGGCGCTTTGAGGGTCCATGGCATTACGGGCCTCTGGGCGGGAATGGATGACTGTCCAGACGGGGCCGTCCTTTTCAATTCGCACACTCATTGCAGAATCTCTCCGTAGCTACCTGCGAGGAACTTCTCACGAATGGCGAATTTCTGCACCTTGCCGGAGCCTGTCAGAGGGAAGTCCGGCACATGCACCCAGACCGATGGCGTTTTCTGCGCGGACAGATGCGCCCGGCAGTGGGTGCGCAAATCGGCCACGTCGAGCGGTTGGTCGGACAGGATGAATGCCGCGATCACCTCTCCCCATTTCTCGTCCGGCAGGCCAACCACGGCGACTTGTGCCACATGCCTGTGGGTCACCAACACCGCTTCGATCTCGGCCGGGAAGTGGTTTTCACCGCCACGGATGATCATGTCCTTCACACGGCCAGTCACCCGCACGAACCCCTGGGCGTCCATCGTGCCCAGGTCTCCGGTATGCAGCCGGCCGTCTGCGTCGATAGCGGCGGCGGTTGCTTCCGGATTGTCATTGTATCCGATCATCACCGCGTAGGATCGCGCGCATATTTCGCCGACTTCACCTATTGGGAGCACCCGATTGTCTTCAGGCGAACGGATCGAAACCTCGGTCTGTGGCAGTGGCTGGCCTGCTGTTTCCACGATCTGTTCAAGCGTGGCCTCGACAGGGTTCAGGCAGATCATTGGGCTGTGCTCCGTCTGCCCGAAAGCGCTGAGAAGATGACACCCCAGACGGTCGCGCACCCGGCGGACCAGATCGGGTGGCACCGGCGCGCCGCCTGTCGTGATGACCTCAAGCGAGGACATATCGCGTGGAGTTCGGTCCAGCGATTCCAGAAAGTTGAACAGCATGGTGGGAACGGCGAAACAGGTTGTGATGCCCTGTTCCTCGATCAATCGCGCAAAGACATCTGCGTCGAACCGCTTGATCAACAGCATCTTGCAGGCGGCCTGGAGGCATCCCAAGGCCCCAGTCGCACAGCCCGCAGTGTGAAAGAGCGGCATGAAATTGGCCCAAACCGAGTGCGGCCCGACCTGCTTGCGCGCGCAGAACAGACGCGCGTTGTTCACAAGGTTCTTGTGGCTGAGCACCGCGCCCTTAGGAAAACCTGTTGTTCCCGATGTGTACTGGATCTGCGCGGCATCATCCGGCTGGACGTCCGGCAGCACGGCGGGCCGTTCTCCATAGTCGTAGAGCGCGTCCTCGTCTTCCAGATTGACGACCTCGCGCAGGCGCGTGTTGCCTTTCGTCGCCTCGCGCGCAATCTCCACCATCGGATTGCCTCGGAACCCGTCCACCATGAGCAGTCCGACGGCACCGGATTGCTCCAGCACATATTTGAGCTCTGGAGCCTGAAAGGACGGGTTGGCTGTAACCAGAACAAGCCCCGCCAGACCGCAGGCATATTCCATGAAGATCCATTCAGGGATATTAGGTGCCCAGACGACAACCCTTTCACCCGCCTCGAACCGCGTGACGAGGGCATTCGCAAGGCTCTCAGCCTGCGCCAGCAGCTCGCCATAGGTCCAAGACTGGCCACAGTCACCACTGTCTGAAACATCCACCATCGCTACGGCATCCGGATGGGTGGCTGCCGCCTCTCGCAGCAACCCACCGACCGTGATGTCGCGGATTTCCGCATCATTCTGCGCTGGGAAGTGCGAGGTGGTGAGGTTCATGTCATACATGGTCATTCCGCCGCGATCGGTTTGGTCGGGATATCCACCAATTTGCCGCGCGGAATGAGCCGGTCGGCATCATACATCGGCAGGGTGCAGAGCTCGCCGCTTTGACTGGAGCCATCGGCGCAGAGTACATCGACCTGGGTGCCCGGGCCCCGGTTGGGGTCGTCCATGCGCACGATGCAGACGCCGCAGCCCTGATACGGCGAGTAGCCGGAGGAACAGACTCGGCCGACGGACCTGCCATCAATGGTCATGACGCGGCCAAGCTGCGCCACGCCGCCGGTGACCCGCATGCCCCAGGTGCGGCAGGATTTGTAGGCCTCCTCCAACGCCTTGCGGCCAACAAAGTCACGGTCGTCAAATTCGACAAAACCGCCAAGCCCTGCGTCGAACGGCGTCGTCTCCGCCCCGAAATCCGACCCAGCGTTGAGCAACCCGGCTTCGATCCGCCGAGCGCGGAACACTGGCGTTCCGGTCAGCAGGATATCGAACGCCGCGCCGACCTCCATGATCCTATCGCCGATGGCCGGGATGTCGGTATCGGGCAGCATATAGACCTCCCAGCCAAGCTCGTTGGTGAAGCCCGAACGGCTGATCCAGCAGGTTTGTCCGGCGATGGAGACCTCGGCGCAATCAAAATAGCGGAATGTGTCGGGCATCGGACCGTCCAGCACGGCAGCCAGAAGCTCCAGCGACCGTGGCCCCTGGATCTGGCTGACCCAGACATTCGGGTCGTGGATTTTTACGTCCAGCCCTTCTGCATGGGCCTTGTACCAGCTGAACAGGTCGCCGTCGGCCTGCGCCATCCAGAACTTGTTTTGCGACAACCGCAACAGCACCCCGTCTGTGATCATCCCACCGTCATAATAACAAGCAAACTGATAGGAACAGCGCCCCGGCTTCACCTTGCTGACACTCCGGGTGAACACCTTGTTCAGCAGGGTTTCGGCATCTGGGCCGCTGATCTCGATTGGCAACTCGCCGGTGTGGCGGAAAATGACATTGGTGCGCACGGCCCAATACATCTCGTCATCTGTGGCCGTGTCGAGTTTCTCTGGCGTCAGGCGCGAGTTGTAGAGCGTGTATTCGGGATCATAGGGCAGTTCCATGTAGCTCAGCGGATGGGCCGGCATGGTGCGGGCCAATTCGCGCGGGCGCGCGCCCTGATTGGGGAGAGCTTTGGCGACGAAGCGGAAGTGGGAAAGGTCAGTTGTCATATTGTTCACCGTTCAGAGTTGTTAGACGCCTGCGGGTGATCTTCGACAAGGACAGATGGGTGCCACGCATTGAGTTTAAGATATTGGGCCACCTGTGCTGGACGCAAATCTAATGATTTGCACAAGTCGTTCAAAAATCTTAGACAATGAACATGCGCTTTCGTTCCTATGATGCCCTCAAAATCTTTGATGCCGTTGCCCGCAATCTGTCGATGACGAGGGCGGCCGACGAGCTGCATCAGTCGAAAGGCTCGATCAGTTACCAGGTGGGCAAGCTTGAAGCCGAGCTTGGCTTTGCCCTGTTCAAACGCGCGCATGCAAAACTGGAACTGACAGAGGAAGGGCGCCGATTGTGGCATGTATCCCAAACGGCCCTGAGCCAGATCGACCGGGAAATAAATGACCTGCGCGGTCCGGCCACAGGTGCCGTGACCGTTGGTGCACTGACCTACTTCTCTTCGCGCTGGCTGTCGCCAAGGCTCACCCGCTTCTTCGAGGCCAATCCCGGTATCAGCCTGCGGATCGAACCGCTCAACTCTGTCGACATGATGAGATCTGTCAAAGTCGATATGGCTCTCCTCTGGGGAATAGGCGGCTGGGAAGACCACAAGAGCGAACTTCTTATGTCCCTGCCTGCCGTGCCAACCGCCAATCGCACAGTTGCTGAGCAGGTAAGCCGTCTTGGGTTGGCCGAGGCGGTCAGGCAGCTTCCGCTTTTGGGTGACAGCTCCGGCGATGCGGGGTGGAGGGCCTGGCACGCAGCAGCAGGGCTACCTTACGCCCCCAGCCGATCCAGCCTGACGATCCCGGACTCCAACAGCCGCGTTCAGGCGGTGGTAGATGGCCAGGGGATCGCCCTTTGGGATGATCTGGTCGCGCCAGAGGTGGAAGCCGGAACGTTGGTGCCGCTTACCGACACCCAGCTGGAGGGCGCGGG
>JADHQX010000044.1 GCA_016777745.1 Candidatus Pelagibacterales bacterium | reverse complement strand
GGCGAACAAAACCCAGGTGTCGAAAGCATGGTTATTTCTTTTATTAGAGCATTTTAATATAATAAGAATCGTAATTATGAAAATTACAGATTTTAAAACATTCATTGTAGGAAACCCACCTCCATCATTTGGAGGAAAGTATTGGATTTTTTTAAAACTTACAACTGACACTGGTATTGTTGGCTTTGGAGAAGCTTATGCGATTCCTTTTCATCCAAAAGTAGCATCTCAAATGATAGAAGATGTTTGTGAACGTTATGTTCTTGGTGAGAGTCCATTTCAAATTGAAAAGCTATGGAGAAAGATTTATTCAAGTGGCTATACACAAAGACCAGATATTTCAATTTCAGGAGTTTTAAGTGCAATAGAAATTGCCATGTGGGACATTGTCGGCAAAGAACTAAATCAACCAATATATAATTTACTAGGTGGTAAAGTTAATGAAAAATTGCGAACCTATACTTACCTTTATCCAAAGCCAGCAGATAAAACTAATGTTTACACGGATGCTAATTTGGCTGCAGAAAGAGCTATAGAATATCAAAAGCTTGGATTTACAGCGGTAAAATTTGACCCTATTAGTACTTACACTTCTAATGATCCGAGAAATTTAACTCTAGAAGAGTTAGATCACGCAGAAAATTTTGTTCGCTCTGTGAGAACAGCTGTTGGCAAAAACTGTGATATTTTATTTGGAACGCATGGGCAAATGACCCCTGCTAGTGCAATAAGACTTGCCAAGAGAATTGAAAAATTTGATCCAATGTGGCTAGAGGAACCAACGCCACCTGCGAACATTCAAGCAATGGCATCAATAGCAAAAAGAACTAGTATACCTGTCGCAACTGGAGAACGACTTACTACAAAATATGAATTTAATGCTTTATTAAAAGAAGAAGCTGCATCAATCATTCAAATGAATCTTGGAAGGGTTGGTGGGATCTTAGAAGCAAAAAAAATTGCTAGCATTGCTGAAGCATCTTATGCGCAAATAGCACCTCACATGTACTGTGGTCCAATAATTGCAGCTGCCAATGTACAAGTTGCAACTTGTATTTCTAATTTTCTAATTCTAGAAGGTATTGAGACTTGGTCAGGCTTTGATTCTACATTAGTAAAAGATCCACTAAAGTGGGAAGAAGGATATGTTATCCCATCAGATAAACCTGGCCTAGGAATTGAAATTAACGAATCTGAATTAGAGAAATATCCATATAATGATGATAAGTTGCATCTTGAAATGACTGATAGTTAATTTTAATCATTTAAGATTTTACTTACAAATTTTTCAGCATCAAATTCTTCTAAGCTATTTTTGTTCTCACCCATTCCTATTCCAAATACTGGAATTTTTAAACGATCAATAATACTTACAATTGTTCCTCCAATTGCAGAACCATCAAGTTTAGATATAATTATGCCATCAATTTTTATATATTTTGAAAATTCTTCAACTTGTTTAATAGAACTTTGCCCGGTTGTGCCATCTATAACCATTATAGTTTTTTGATTTAAAAAATTACTTTTAGCTTGCACAACCTTATCAATTTTTTTTAATTGTTCCATTAAGTCTGTCCTATTTTGTAATCTCCCAGCAGTATCAATTATGCCTAAATTAATCTTATGATTTAACACTCTATCCACGCATTTAAATACAATGCTTGCAGGATCAGAGTTCTGGTCCCCAATAATTACGTCCAAATTTAATTCTTTACTCCATAATGATAACTGTTCTATAGCTGCAGCTCTAAAGGTATCAGCTGCCCCAAGGATAATACTATAATCCATCTGACTATAATAATGAGCTAACTTAGCTACTGTTGTTGTTTTCCCTGACCCATTTACACCAACACAAACAATAACACTAGGTTTGCCAGCTTCTATTATTGGGAGTTTTTCTTGAAACGGTCTAATTATATCTAATATTATTACTGCAAGTTTAGATTTAATTTCTGCCAAGTCAAATTCACGAGAAAATTTTTCAATTTTAAGTTTATTGATTATTTTATCGACAGTTTCAATTCCAATATCTGAAATTAAAAGAAGCTCTTCCAATTCAAGTAGAGATTCTTCATTAATTTTCTTGGAAGAAAAAATATTTTCTAATTTATTTGTAAAATTTTTAAACAAACTATTAATTTATTTTAAAACTACTTTTAAAACTTACTTCAGTAGCACCAGACATTACTATATCTGAATTGTATTCAATATCTAAATCGCCACCAGGCAAAGAAACCACTATTTTATTAATAGTTAAATTTTTTAAATATGCAGCAACTGTAGCTGCACAAGCAGCAGTTCCACAGGCAAGTGTTTTGCCAGCTCCTCTTTCCCATACGTTAATCTTAATATGATTAGGAGATATTACTTGAGCAATTGTTACATTACATTTTTCAGGAAACATTTTATCATTTTCAATTAAAGGACCAAAATCTTCTATATTAAAATTATTTAAATTATCTACAAAAAAAATAGCATGTGGATTTCCAACATTAACAAAATATGGATTTGAAATTGAAATATTGTTTAGTTCAAAATGAATTAAGCTAGTATCATATTCTTTATTCAAAGGAATTTCTTGCCAATTTAATTTAGGAACACCAAGATTAATACTAATAATGTTATTAGAAATTTTTTTACAACTTAATAACCCAGCTTTAGTATAAATATTTATTTGCGATGCATTATTTTCTTCCATTAGCATTCTGGCAACACATCTAGACCCATTGCCACAAGCTGAAACTTCTTCACCGTCAGAATTAAAGAAACGTATTAAAATATTTGACTCTGAGTTTATGCCAATTGTAATTAATTGATCACAACCAATACCAGTATGCCTATTTGCAACCGAAATTATTTCTGTCCGAGATAAGTTAACTTTCATATCTCTTTCGTCAATAATAACAAAATCATTTCCTAGACCGTGCATTTTAGTGAAATCAAATTTCTTCATATTATTCTTATAGTTTTAGCTACTTAAATTTACCAGTTTATTTAGTATTTCAAAATTCACCTTGACATATTTGCCTCCTAAGACTAATTTTCAGCAGTTTTCCGCAAGAATAGTATTCTGCGGTACCCTTGTGAAAGGGTGTCGACACCAGTCAGCGAGTTTCGCCCATTGGTGCAATACTTGTTGTTTGGATCACATTGAAAGTAAATATGTTTGAAAATTTAAGTAATAGGCTTCAGGCCGTATTTAGTAGCCTAAAAAAAACAGGATCAATTGATGAGACTGCTTTGGAAACAGCTATGCGTGATATTCGTAGAGCACTATTAGAAGCAGATGTATCGTTAGATGTAGCTAAAAAATTTATTAGTGAAGTTAAGCAAAAAGCCATAGGGCAGGAAATTATTCGTTCAATTTCACCAGGCCAAATGATTATTAAGCTTGTAAACGACGAACTAATAAACATCCTTGGAAGTGATACTGCTGTTATTAATATTGATGGAAAAAAACCAGCTTCAATAATGCTAGTAGGATTACAAGGTTCTGGTAAAACAACTTCAATTGCAAAATTAGCAAATTTTATAAAAATTAAATTTAATAAAAATATTCTTTTAGTATCATTAGATGTAAATCGTCCCGCTGCTTTTGAGCAACTTCAAACACTTGCAAATAATATAGATATTGAAGTGCTTCCAAAGGTAGAAAATCAGACGCCTCAAAATATTGCCAAAAGAGCAATTGCTGCAGCTGAAATAAATAATATTGAAGTAATCCTTTTCGATACTGCAGGTAGAACAAGTATAGATGAAAATTTAATGGAGGAGCTAAAAGATTTAGAAAATATAATTAATCCTATAGAAACTCTTTTGACCTTAGATAGCATGACAGGACAAGATACTATTAATGTTGCTAAAAACTTTTCAAAAAAAATAAATTTAACAGGTTCAATTTTAACTAGGATTGATGGCGATGCTCGTGGAGGTGCTGCTTTAAGTTTAAGAATGACTACAGGATGTCCAATTAAGTTTATTGGTAATGGCGAAAAGATTGATGATTTGGAAATTTTTCATCCTGATAGAATTGCAAACCGTATTTTAGATATGGGTGATGTTGTTACTTTGGTTGAAAAAGCCGCTGAAAATATTGATCAGTTAGAAGCTGAAAAAATGGCTGAAAGATTGCAACAGGGAGAGTTTGATTTAAATGATTTGTTATCCCAGATAAATCAAATGAAGAAAATGGGTGGTATATCAAGCATGTTAAAATTTATACCAGGCATGAAAAGTTTGGGAGATAAAGCTAATAATGTAAGTGATGATGCAATAAAAAAACAAGAGGCAATCATTTTATCAATGACTAAATTAGAGAGACGAAAACCAAAAATGATTAATAGCTCAAGGAAAAAAAGGATAGCTCAAGGAGCTGGAACTGTAGTTTCAGAAGTAAATAGAATTTTAAAACAGCATCGCAAGATGGCTGACATGATGAAAAAAATTTCTAAGAAAGGAATGAGTGGTTTACAAGATCTGGGTTTGCCACAAGACTTCAATAATCAGATACCGCCAGAATTTTTAAAATAAATATTAACATAAAGGAGAAACTAAAATGGCATTAAAAATAAGACTATCAAGAGGAGGATCAAAAAAACGTCCTTTTTATAAAGTTGTAATTGCAGACTCAAGAAGTCCAAGAGACGGAAGATTTATTGAAAAAGTTGGACATTTTAACCCACTTTTACCTAAGGATAATCCAGATAGACTAAAGTTAGATCTAGAAAAAATTAAAGAGTGGATTGGTAAAGGTGCTAAACCTACAGAAAAATTGGAAAGATTTTTAGGTGAAGCTAAGGTTGTTCCAATGCCAGTTCAAAAAAACAATCCTAAAAAAGCTTTACCAAAGAAAAAAGCACAAGAGCGTTTAGCTGCATTAAAAGAAGCTGAAGAAGCCGCAGTAGCAGAAGCAGAAGCGCCAGCAGTAGCAGAAGCGCCAGCAGTAGCAGAAGCAGAAGTAGAAGCGCCAGCAGCAGAAGCAGAAGCGCCAGCAGTAGCAGAAGCAGAAGTAGAAGCGCCAGCAGCAGAAGCAGAAGCGCCAGCAGCAGAAGCAGAAGCGCCAGCAGCAGAAAATGAGGAAAAATAATACTTTATTTAAATATGAAAAATAAAGTTGCTATTGGTGAAGTAGTTTCTCCATCAGGATTTAAGGGTCAATTTAAGATTAAGTCTTTTACTGAAAAAAAAGATAATATTTTTAAATATGGCCCTCTGTCCATAAGCGATAAATTTATTGATATCAAATTAGTTAAGGTAAAAACCTCTAAAAATATGTTTGTCGTTAGCTATGAAAAAATAACCTCAAAAGAAGAAGTGGAAAAAATAAGAGGTTCAAAAATATTAATAGATAGAGAAAAGCTACCTGCTATAGATAATCAAGAAACATTTTATCATTATGATCTCATTGATATGTCTGTTTATGATGAAAAAAATAATTATTTAGGAAAAGTAATTACAGTAGATAATTTTGGATCAGATGATGTTGTCGAAATAAAAAGTGATTTGAGTGACGATTCCATATTAATCTCTTTAAATAAAAAATTTATTAATAAAATTGATTTAATCAAAAATAAAATTTTAGTTAAGAATGTCGAAGGCTATTTCAATGAAAAAAATATTTAATACAAAAGTAATAACCTTATTTCCTGAAAATTTTCCAGGAATATTAGGCATAGGAGTTATTGGAAAAGCTTTAAAGAATAAACTGTGGAAACTTGAAGTAATTGATATTAGAAAATTTGGTAAAGGCAATCATAAGAAGGTTGACGATACTACTGCTGGGGGCGGACCTGGCATGATTTTAAAAGCTGATGTGCTTGGGCTAGCAATAGATAAGAGTCTTAAGGGTGTTAAAGATTTAGATAAGACACCAATAGTATATTTATCACCAAGAGGTAAAAGTCTAACGCAAAATAAAGTTAAAAAAATATCTAAGGGCGATGGTATAATTTTATTATGTGGTAGATACGAAGGAGTTGATCAAAGAGTGTTAGATAAATACAAGATTGAAGAGATAAGTCTTGGAGACTTCATTTTGGCTGGTGGCGAAATAGCTGCTCAAGCTGTGCTAGAAGCAACTATTAGATTAATACCAGGAGTTTTGGGAGATTCTGATTCTTTAGACAATGAGTCATTTAAGTCTGATTTACTTGAGTTTCCACAATATACTAGACCTAGATCATGGAAAAACATTGAAATTCCTGACGTTTTGAATTCTGGTAACCATAAGAATATAGATATATGGAGAAAAGATATGTCTAAAAAGCTCACAAAAAAAATTCGACCGGATTTGTGGGAAAAATACAAAAAAAAACAAGACATTAAATAAATAAAGTATTAAAACACCCCATCGGAGTAAACCATGAATATTATTGAAGATTTTGAAAATTCACAGATCAAAGGATTGATCAAAAATAAAAAAGTAGCTCAGTTTCATCCTGGAGATACAGTGCGTGTAAATGTTAAGGTACGTGAGGGTGCAAGAGAAAGAATTCAGGCATTTGAAGGCGTATGTATTGCAAAACGTAGCCGTGGATTAAGCTCAACTTTTACTGTTAGAAAAATTTCTTTTGGTGAAGGTGTTGAAAGAATATTTCCAATTTTCAGTCCATCAGTAGACTCAGTTGTTTTAGTCAGAAGTGGTTCTGTTAGAAGAGCTAAACTTTATTATCTAAGAAATCTTACTGGTAAAAAAGCTAGGATTGTTGAGCGCATTAGAGCGAAACAACCAGATTTAGCTAGTCAGTTTACTTATGAAGAAGAAATAGAATATTTAGAAGAAGAACTGGCTGAAGAAACTACTTCTGAAGAGACTGTGGCAGTAGAAGCGAAAGCTCCTACTGAAGCTCCAGCTCCAGAAGCTCCAGCTCCAGAAGCTCCTGCTGAACCAAGTGCCAAAGAAGAGCCTAAAGATCAGTAATTTTTCTAATGTTAAATAATACTTTAACATTCACATTATTAATATGACTGATAAAAAAACCATCTACGATAAAATATGGGAAAGCCATGTTGTTTCCACTAATGATGATGGAACTACAATACTTTATATTGATAGACACCTTGTTCACGAAGTAACAAGCCCACAGGCATTTGAAGGATTAAGAATAGCAGGACGTAAAGTTAGACGACCTGAATTCACATTGGCTACTGCTGATCATAATGTACCAACTTCAGATAGAGATAAAGGAATTACTGATCCAGATTCAAAATTGCAAGTTGATACTTTAGAGCAAAATGCAAAAGAAAATAACATAACTTATTTACCAATGTCAGATAAGCGTCAGGGCATAGTTCATATTGTCGGCCCAGAGCAAGGCTTTACTCAACCTGGTATGACCATTGTTTGTGGAGATAGTCACACATCAACTCATGGAGCTTTTGGTGCATTAGCATGGGGAATAGGAACTTCAGAAGTTGAACATACGCTTGCTACACAGACTCTAATACAAACAAAAGCCAAAAATATGTGTATTAAAATTACAGGTAAAGCGATTGAAGGAGTAACAGCAAAAGACATAGTTTTAGCCATTATTAGAAAAATAGGCACGGCAGGTGGAACAGGTTACGTAATCGAGTACACCGGTGAAGCAATAAGAAATCTGTCTATGGAAGGTAGAATGACTATTTGCAATATGTCTATTGAAGCAGGAGCTAGAGCAGGTTTAATTAGCCCAGATAAGACTACTTTTGAATACTTAAAAGGAAGACCATTAGCGCCCGCTGGGAAAGAATATGATGATGCAATTAAGTATTGGGAGTCACTAGCAACTGATGATGGTGCTCATTATGACGAAACAGTTGAAATTAATGCAGATGATATTATTCCACAAATTACATGGGGTACAAGCCCTGAAGATGTAGTTTCAATTGATGGCTTCGTTCCAGATCCTAAAAATGAAGAAAATGCAGATAAGAAAAAGTCTATTGAAAGAGCGCTTGACTACATGGGTCTAGAGCCGAATACGCCTGTAAATGAAATAAAAGTAGATAAAGTATTCATAGGCTCTTGTACGAATGGCAGAATAGAGGATTTAAGGGCAGTATCAATAATTGCTAAGGGTCGTAAAGTTGCTGAAAGTGTGCATGCAATGATTGTTCCAGGATCTGGCTTAGTAAAAGAACAAGCGGAAAAAGAAGGTTTGGATAAAATTTTTATTGATGCTGGTTTTGATTGGAGAGATCCAGGATGCTCAATGTGCTTAGCAATGAATGCAGATAAACTTCAACCACAAGAAAGATGTGCCTCAACTTCAAATAGAAATTTTGAAGGAAGACAAGGCAGGGGCGGAAGAACACATTTAATGAGTCCACAAATGGCAGCGGCAGCAGCAATTACAGGAAAGTTAACTGACTTTAGAGATTTGTAATGGAAAAATTTAATAAATTAAGCGGTCATGCAATACCTTTGAGAATAACTAATGTTGATACTGACATGATTATTCCCAAACAGTTTTTAAAAACTATCAAGCGAACAGGACTTGGAGAGTTTTTATTTTTTGAACTAAAATTTGATCAAGATGGAAATAAAATTGACTCCTTTGCTCTTAACCAAGATCAGTACAAAGGCGCCAGTATACTTATAGCAGGTAAGAATTTTGGTTGTGGCTCATCACGTGAACACGCACCGTGGTCTATAGCTGATTACGGAATTAAATGTATTATAGCACCTAGTTATGCTGATATTTTCTATAACAATTGTTTTAAAAATGGCATTTTACCAATCATTCTGGATGAAGAAACTGTTGGAAGACTTCAAGATACAGCCGAAAATACTTTGAATTTTAAAATTGATTTAGAAAAGCAAAATATAACTTATGTAGAAAACAATGAACAAAAAGAAATTAGTTTTGATATTGATCCAGCAAAAAAGAACTGCTTATTAGAAGGTTTGGACGATATCGGTTTAACCTTAAATAAGGCAGTTTCAATTGGTAACTTTGAAGGTAATCAAGAAAAAGAAACGCCATGGTTATATGGAAATAAATTAACATGAGCAAAATATTCAAATTATTAATTCTGCCAGGTGATGGCATTGGTCCAGAAGTAATGACAGAAGTTACTAAATTAATTTCTGCTGTTGAGAAATCAAGTGGTGCAAAATTTGAAATTACTTATGATGATATTGGTGGTGCAGCTTATGATCGATATGGAACACCATTAGCCGATTCTACACTTG
>JADHQX010000043.1 GCA_016777745.1 Candidatus Pelagibacterales bacterium | reverse complement strand
CCGTCCTCGAAACTCATCATCCAAATGTGTGACAATCGTGAACCTTTAATTAGCAAACCATTTTCAGGGTTAATAAATTCACTCATTAATACATCTGAATGCATGTGACCCTTAACAATTAACGATATATCATTATTTTTAGCCATATAGCATGCTATTTGAGCCGATTTGACCTCACTATCACTCTCAATAATATGTTCTGCAAATTCAGGCCAATTATTGTCAATTAAGAGTTTTTTGATAATATCTAAATTACCAATTAGAACAGGTTCAATTAAGCCTAATTCATAGGCTTTTTTTGCAGATAAAATAGATAAATCATTATTTGCATTTACAATAGCTGATTTAAGTGGTTTAAAGTTATTTAAATCAATTAATTCAATATTTTGTATCATATAAATAATGTATTAATTTAAATATTTTATATTTATAATATTTATATAAATTTATTTAATAGAAAAAACATATAAAATATTGATTTATATGAATAAAATAATTAAAAATGGAATTATAACCAAAATAGCAATAATAGGTAAACTTAACATTCTGTAAATAATCCTCATAATATCTCTTAGTGTTAGCTTGTTCATATTAACTGTAATAACAAATCCTTAAGTTTGATTTGATGACGATTCTACCGATATAAACAACATTATTACATTTAACTCTGAGCATGAATAAATCTAATTGGGTCATTTGTTAAAGCAGCCAAATCAATATGTAGTACATCATTATTATAAAGCCTATTGTTGAGATACCCCCTATTAACCAATCTTTCATAAATATTATTATATAATAATTGAGTAATTTAAAGTATCACTAATTTCATTATGGATAAAAAATTTGATATTATTATATATGGCGCAACTGGATTTACTGGTTCATTAGGTGCTAAATACATGGATAAGTATAGTAACGAATTTAAGTGGGCTATTGCCGGTCGTGACAGCAATAAACTAGAGAAACTTCAAAATGAAATACCTGGTAAGCCAGAGATTGTTATTGCTGATGCCAATGATGAGCAAGCATTGATTAAACTAACAGCGTCAACAAAGGTCGTGGCATCTTATGCAGGGCCATTTAATAAATATAGCAATTTACTTGTCAAAGCTTGTGTTGAAACAGGAACTCATTACGTTGATATTACTGGTGAAGCAATATGGGTAAGAGACTTAATTGATAACTACCATCAACGCTGTATTGATAATAAGATTAAGATTATACCTGCATGTGGTTACGACTCTATACCATCAGATCTTGGCACCTATTTCACTGCCAAGCAAGTTAATGAACCTTTAAAATCAATCTTTGCTTATCATAATATGTCTGGCGGTGTCAGTGGTGGAACAATAGAAAGTGCATTCACCATGAGAGATTTTAAAAGTAAACATAAAATGGGTCACCCATTTCTTCTCAATCCTGAAGGCTCTTATTCAAAAAATCAAAAGTTACTAAGTAAGGACTATTTTTCCATAAAGAAAAATAAGAAATTAAATAAATGGGTAATACCATTTGTAATGGCCATTACCAATACAAGACCTGTTAGAAGGTCAGCAGCATTAATGGAAGCAAAACAACAAAGTTATGGGCCAGATTTTGTTTATAATGAATTCCAAATGGTAAATAAATATTCAGTTGCTTTAATTACTACTGTGTCATTAGCAGTATTAGGTATGATTATAGTAAGTCCTTTTAGAAACTTTTTAAGAAAATTTTTTCCTAAACCCGGTACTGGTCCAAACGAAAAAACAAGAAACAACGGATGGTATGAAGCCCTCTTTGTTGCTAAAACAACAAAAAACCAAGAATATGTTTATAGGATGTATGGTAAAGGTGATCCTGGATATAAGAGCACTTCTATGTTTTTAGTTGAAAGTGCAATCTCGTTATTAAATAATTCTGATATTGGAGAGTATGGAGTTTTAACCCCTGCCACTGGTCTTGGAGACGATCTAATTATTAGATTGAAAGATCAAGGTGTCTTATTTGAAGGACCAATAAACAGATAATTAACTTAAATTGTCTAAATTAGTAATTAATAATAATTATTTACATAGCTACAAATCATTAATTCCTATAATAACCGCTAAATAACAGTATTAAAAAACACCTTTACTACTAGGCTCTTTTAATATGAAATGAAAAATTAATATCCAAACATTATATGAGCTTAGGCTACTTAAAAGATAAAATAGATGAAAGTATTGATCGCATTGATCAAGCTACTGATCAGTCTTTATTAAAAAAAATTAAAAACTTAAAAGAAGTAAGAGTTAGCACTGACATAGAACTTAGATCAATAGCTGATAAAACTAAGATTTCTATGAAAAACCTTAAATCTATAGAAAGCTTTAATTTTGAAAAATTGCCAAGTGAACCTTGGAGAAATTCATTTATATCGCAATATTGTGATTTCATTGAAAACTTTAATAAAGGGAGCAACTAGTTATGGCTGGTGGTTTCTTTTATTCAATTGGATATATTTCAACCAAAATAGAAAACTTAGGCAAAACTAAGTTTACAAATCCAACGACTGCATTTTCAAAATCTTTATTAGAAGGATCAAATCATGCTAAAAAAGAATTTGATCATTCTAAAAAGAATAGTACTAAAAGAAAAGTAACAACTATAGTTTCTAAAAATACTAAGCCTGTTCAAAAGAAGAAAAAAGTTACTAAAAAGAAAACTGTAACAAAAAAGAAAAAATAAATACTTGAGTTTTTTAAAACCAAGGATAATCCCTCTTCAATACAATTTTATTAAAAATAATCGAGTAGATTAATATTATTATAACGCCCACAGCAAGTGGCAAGATATTGTATTCTAAAGCTGCTCCTGAAATCATAACTAGAATTGGATTACCACCTGCTGGAGGATGTAATTTATCCGTCATCATCATAACTAAAATTGCTAAACCAACAGCAATCCCAATTGTAAAAAAAGTAACGCCAAATGAGGCGCCTATTAATATACCTGCGCTAGCAGAGATTAGATGTCCAAAAAATATATTGCGTGGTCTTGCTAAAGGACTTGCTGGCAAAGCTGTGATTAATACAACAGATGCACCAAATGTTGGTATCATCCATAATACATATTCATTAGAAACCTCGCTCAGGTAGGCAATAATAGAAATACAAACAGTTGCGCTAATAGCTGCAAGTACTGGTGGGTAAAAAAATAATTTCTTAAACATTAAAAAACAGTATATGATTCACATATGATAAAAGCATTTTTAATAGCCACTGTTTACTTTATTATTATTGATATAACCTTTATCAATCTTGTTATTGTGAAGATTTATAAGTCAAATCTTCCTGAATTTGTAGAAATTGGCTTTAAGGCTGTTCCTGCAATTTTATTTTATCTTATTTTTTTATCTGGTTTACTATATTTTTCAATACTACCAAATAAAACGTACTCTATTTCACAAGCCCTAATAAGCGGTGGAATGTACGGCTTAACAACTTATGCAACTTATGCATTAACTGTATTTGCGGTAATGAATATATTTAATTGGAATATAGTAGTAAGTGATGTGATGTGGGGAATTTTTCTGTCTGCAACCGTAAGTGTGCTGACAGTAATAACTTTATCAAAAATTAATTAGAAAGTTTTCTTTCCATTCTTCTTACTAGATAAGAAATAATTAAAATTAAAACTAAATATTCTAACACTAAAAATGTATATATTTCTAATGGTCGGTACTGACTAACAACTAATTCATTTGCTTTACGAGTAAGTTCATTCAAACCAATAATAGAAACAAGAGACGACATTTTTAGCATATATACAAATTGATTTCCTAAAGCTGGTAGAATAATTTTTATAGCTTGAGGTAGAATAATATATCTAAATCTTTGATAAAATCTCATACCGAGTGAAGTACCAGCCTCACTTTGCCCTTTGGGTACGGCTTCAAATCCAGATCTGAAAATTTCAGCAATGAATGGACTATCACAAATGGACAGCGCTATAATACCAGCAGTAAATGCAGAAAAATTAATACCAACTAAAACAGGTAACCCATAATAAATCCATAATATCATTACTAGTACAGGTACAGCTCGTATTATTTCGATATAGGTTATATTGATATATTTTAACGCTTTATGTTTGCTTATGCCAACTATCGCTATCAGAAGACCAAGCAAAGTTGCAAAAAAAATTGATATTAATGAAACTGATACAGTAAAGCCAAGTCCAGAGATTAAGAAATCTATATTGGATGCGCCAAGCTTATTAAAAGGTGAAATAGCATACCAACCCCAATTATAATCACTTGAGCAGCCACTAAAGGCTAAAAATATAGATAATATGACTATTACTCTCATAGTTTTTTTTTAACCAACCTGTGGTCATTAGAATGATATGGCATATATGATATATTAACTTATTACATTTAATTAATTAAAAAAGGTATCACTATGAAAATAATTAAAACACTGCTTATCTCAACAACGCTAATAATATCTAGTTTAATTGGAGCACATGCAGAATCAACTTTAGATAAAATAATGAAAACTGGAACTTTAAAGGTTGGAACAACAGGTGATTTTCCTGGCTGGAGTTTTAAAAATCCAGCAACTAATGAATATGAAGGATTTGATATTGATGTAGCTAAAGCATTTGCTGCCGATATGGGAGTAGAATTGGAGTTTGTTCCAACTGATTGGAAAAATCTAGTTTCAGGTGTTGTTGCCAATAAATATTATATGACCTCTAGTGCATCAATTACTACAAAAAGAGCAATGCAGGCAGGCTATTCGAATTCATACTACGGTACTGGTACTGTAGCTATGACACTTAATAAAAATGCTGATAAATTTGATGGGTGGGAATCTGTAAATGGCACTACTGTTGCTGTTACACTTGGTACCGTATTTGAAAATGAAGCAAAAAAATCTTTTCCTGATTCAAAAGTCATTGCTGTTGAAGCGCCCGCAAGAGACTTTCAAGAAGTATTATCTGGTAGAAGTGAAGTATCACTTACCTCTAAAGTTGAGGCAATTAAATTAATGCAAACCTACCCACAACTTGCAGCTATAAACTTTGACGAGCCTAAGAATGCAAAACTTTTTGCAATCTTATTGCCAAGAGGTGATCAAGAATGGATTAATTTTGTAAACCATTGGATTAAAGATAAAAAGAATAAAGGTTTTTTTGCAACTACTGCTAAGAAATTTGGTCTATAAATCTAATTATCTTTTGATAATATTTGGGTTATTAGCTTTCTTGAAAAAAAGAGCACTAATAATCCGAATATCCAGTTAATAACTAAAAGAATTAAGAACATCTCCCTAAAGTTGATATCAAAATATTTAACTCCTATAGTTAAAAATATTAATGGAAATATTATCATTCTAAGCAAATTTATAGCTGTTTGATAATGAGCTTTCTTTAGGCCTTGAAATAATGCCCCACTAATAAAAAAAATTGGATACACAGGGCCAATGAAGGCAGCTATCTTTAAATACTGTGACCCATAGTAAATTTGCTCAGGATCATCTGTAAAAAACCCCATTACAATGCCTGATAGTAAATAGATAATTGTTCCACCTATAATCATCGCGGTAATACCTATAACTATTGTTTTGTCATAAATTTCTTTAATACGCTCAAATTTTAACGCGCCATAATTTTGACCAACTAAAGCTAGCGTGGATGTATTCAATCCAATTATAGGTAATAAAAATAATTGTTCAAATCTCACTCCAGCGCCATAACCTCCAGCAGCAACATCACTATATAACGACACAAAATAGAATAAAATAAATATACCAAAACCTACAGATACCATTGAAATTGATGTTGGCATAGCTTGTTTAAGAATTTCAATAATCATATTTTTTTTTGGAAAAAAACAATCAAGTGAAACAAAATCTTTAATTTCAGTCTTTAAAACTTTAGACAGAATATAAATAAGGGCAATAAATTCTGCGCAAAGCGTAGCAATAGCGATACCTGAAACGCCCATAGCTGGAACTGGACCAAGTCCATATATAAATAATGGATTTAAAACAATATTTAGAAAGAATCCAAATATAAGGACATTTCTATAACTTTTGGTGTCACCACGTGCTGTTAATGCAACATTTGATACAGTCAGTAAAAAGAAGATAATTGAGCCAATAAAAATTACATTTATATAATCTATCGCATAGGCGAATGTGTTTGCATCAGTACTTAAAAATTTTAAAATAATTGGGGCTATATAAATACCAAAGACAGCGACAAAAATTGAACCCATGATTGCTACAACTATTGACTGAGAAAATATTAAGGACGCCTTATTAAAATCTTTTTTTCCAAGATAATTAGAAACTAACGCTGTAGCTCCAATGCTAAGGCCAGCACTTAAAGCTATTATTACAAAATAAACAGGAAATACTTTTGATAATCCAGTTAAGGCATAAGGAGAAATCATACCAGCAAACTTCACATCTACAATATTATATAAAGTCTGAAAAAAAGTACCCACGACTGCTGGAATTGCTATCGTACGAATAAGTTTAGTAATCTTACCTACGGTTAAGTCAGAAGAAATTTTGGCCATATGAAAAATTTAACTGGTTGCCAACCAAACCCCAACTAACATCATTAATATACCCGCTACACGATTAATTATTTGTACATTACCCGTCTTACTCAGTATCTTGCTTAATGCAGTTCCACTTGTTGCATAAATCATCAACGAAATAAATTCTATAACTACAATTATTATAATCATTGCTGTCATTTGAGGTGCAAGCGGTAAATCATAATTCATAAATTTTGGAACCATAGCCATAAAAAATGCCCAACCTTTAGGATTTGCAATTGCAGTTACAAAGCCTTGTAATGCTAACCCAAAACCATTTGGACTATATGAATGCGAACCATCTAAATTAAGAGACATTTTACCTAAATTACGACACATCTGGATACCAACAAAAATTAAATAAAGTCCACCGGCATATTTAAAAAAATCGAACGCTAATGGATACTTAGAAATAATAGTACCGCCACCTATAACAGCAGTAGAGGCAATAATTAAAACACCTACTAGTTCTCCAACCATCATTTTCATAGTTTGTTTTAAGCCAATAGCCATACCCATAGTGAGTGCTAGCGTCATGCAAAGACCAGGTGTAATAGAAATAATAAAAAAAACCGGAATAAAAAATATAAGTAGGGTAAAATCAAAAAACATATAAATGCTTTTTAATTAGCTTCCACCAATAAAGCTAGAAAATAATTATTTTAGATAAGTATCAACAAAGTTAAAATCATAATATATTCCGTTAAATGCACGATCTAGATTATTATGGATACGCATACCTAGCTCACCAAGAACTTCCTTGCTTGTATCTTTCATGTTTGTCAAAAAGAATGTGTATTGAAGCTCAACACATTTATCTGTACAAAAATTATAATTATAGGAAGCAAAATTAAATTCAGGAGATTTAAATGCGCAAAATTCTACAAAAGTATTGTCATCAAATACTTCTATACTTGATGAAATAAGTTCGGTCGGGTCCCTAACAACGTTGCATGCATAAAAAGTTTTTCTTAAATCATTTTCAGTTGAGCCATCTTGTAGTATGGCAAAATATAAACTAATTGAATTGCCATCAGAAATGTATGCATCAATATTTCCAGTTCTTATTTCACCTTGAATACTGCTATTTGGTCTTGAATTACTAAAATTTTCTACAGATTGAAATGATCCATCGTGAGTTATTTCATCGGCAAATACAAAATTATAATCGCCAGGCAACAAGGGGAACGTCTCAATACCATAAAAATTAGAAATCTTATTTGAAAAAGTCTCATTTGCTTGTGAGATAGAGATAAAAATTAATAAAAATGAAAAAGTAGCTAGCAGTTTGTTTTTTAGCTTCATTAGAATGCTCCTAGTAAAATTACTTCAAAATTATCATATTTTAAAATAATTTAAATATACAAAATGTAGTAATAAATTGTTGTTATTATTGGTATTTCAATTAGGTTACGTTTCTTAACACTCATTATTACACTGGAGAGGTGGCTGAGTGGTCGAAAGCACTAGTCTTGAAAACTAGCAACGGGGCGACTCGTTCGTGGGTTCGAATCCCACCCTCTCCGCCATCTACCTCCACAGTTTTGAATTGAATATAATGATTTACCGTTGGTGCGTCTGATAATTTGGACTCTGCCAAGTTTGTAGCTCTATTCGAGATAAAGGTTTAGCACCTAAAATTATATCACTAATTTTTTCAGCAATCATTATGGTGGGAGCGTTTGTATTACCATTAGTAACAAAAGGCATGATGGAAGCATCAACAACTCGTAAACCAGTAAAACCGTGAACTCTTCCAGAATTATCAACGACTGCATGCTTGTCTGTTTCTACGCCCATCCGCGCTGTACAAGACAGATGCCATTGGCTTGTAGTATGAGAATTTAATTTTGCATCAAGGTCAGAATCTGACTTGCAATTATCACCAGGAAAAATTTCATCACCCTTTAGTTCGGAAAATGAAGGTTGATCAAGTAATTCGCGCACTAAATGAATACCTTTACGCATTAATTCTCTATCACGCTTGTCTTTGAGATAATTTACCAAAATATGAGGTGGATCAGCAGGATTGCTTGAGCGTAATTCAATCTTACCATAACTATGAGTGCGCATTAAACCTACATGAACTTGAAATGCATGCTCTTTCATTGGCTGCCAAGTGTTATCATCCATAGCTATTGGTGATATGCAAAATTGAAGATCCGGGTACTCAACACCTGGCCCTGATCTAACACATGCAACTGCATCAAAATGGTTAGATGCACACATGCCTTCTTTAGTTAATAACCATTGAATGCCAGCGCCTATACTATTCAGAGCTTTTGTTTTTGGTCCAAGCGTAACTGGTTTTAAGCATTTATATTTTAGCATAAAATCAGGGTGATCCTGAAGATTTTGACCAACACCAGGCAAATCAGCCTTAAGTTTAATTCCAAATGATTCTAAGTGATCCTTTGGTCCAATTCCTGAGAGCATGAGTATATGTGGTGACCCAACCGCACCAGCGGAGAGGATTACTTCCTTCCTTGCTTTTATAGTAGTCATTTTATCTTTATCATTTTTAAAAATAACACCTTTTGCTGTATTATTTTCAAGAATTAATTTGCAAACTAGAGCATTTGTTATGATGGTTAAATTTTCTCTATCACGCACTGGATCAAGATATCCTCGTGATGTGCTCCAACGTTCTCCTTTGAATACAGTACGTTCAAAAATACCAAAACCCTCTTGGCAAAATCCACTAATATCATTTGTTTCTTTGTACCCTGCCTCTTTTCCAGCTTTAATAAAAGCTTGAGACAGTGGATCTTTCGGAGTACTTCTGTGTACCTTTAATGGGCCAGATTCACCTCTAAAATCATCCCCGCCACCACTATAGGTTTCCAATTTCTTAAAATAAGGCAAGACATCAGCATATCCCCAACCTTCGCAACCCATTTGCCTCCAGCCTTCATAATCTAATGCATTCCCCCTAATAAATACCATTCCATTTATTGTAGATGAAC